>CAJQKF010000018.1 GCA_905478855.1 uncultured Gammaproteobacteria bacterium | reverse complement strand
TTATTGCCACAGAATTATCTCTGCTTTGAACGAGAAAAACTAGTTTTAAATGTATTTACGCGCGGTATATGTGTTCCAAAAAAAACAGTATGTTTCATGTTAGGACCCGCGCGCGCACCATCGAAAATTTTGTTGATGCACATTGATCGTTAGTTATCGCAAGGCGATTAAATTGTAGCCAGACCTGCCCGGGCAATAAAGACCTAGTGCCTAAGAGAACGAGAATTAAGCATTACCGGGATCAATACTCTGTAGGTCTTTTTCTATACGTCTCGATAGGAGTGTACTTTGCCCATACGTGAATAAATTTGCGTGTTCCAAACACTGTCTAATTTCATCTATTGAACCGCCCGTCTTTCGAATCAATATCGCTTTTAGGCGAAAGATTTCTGCATTCCAAAAACACTCACCACTATCCTGCAGATGTGCTCCAATCCTCTTCATTACCCGCTCCGAATCCTCTATCAAGCTACTCTGCAGCAAGCAGTCCAGATACAGCGCAAGATGCAACGATCGAAGCATTAAAACGCTCTCAGCTTCAAGATAATCAATGCCTTCCGATATAAGTTTTAAGCCTCTTGCAGACTCTCCCATTGATGCTATAGACCACCCTGCAAACACCTGACTCCAAGCAAAATCCATCGGTGATCGGGCATGCTCAGGCAATTCCATAACCTCAGTTGCAAACGCCAAACACCTGCGCCGATCACCTCTCATAGCCGAAGGCTGTGCACCCACCCAATTAAGCGCCCATACCAATGTGCCCGCATGATCAATCTCTCTGGCTTTTTCAATCACTGAATCAATAGTCGAAATGGAGCGTTCCGGTGTTAATAATAGAACCTGACAATATACAGTCATAGCACCTGCAACCACCGACATATCAATACCGTAACGAAATCGAAAAATACCGTGTACATTTGGATCATATAAAAGTCGTAGAGCACGCGCCGACTCCGATACCTTTTGTATTTCCCCCAAGGCCAGATTGGGGAAACCCATGGCAACATCGGCATATGCGGCCTCAAGCGAAGAATTCAGTTGCAGCGCAAGAGTGCGTAGCTGTAGCGCAACATCCAATGCTTCGTTATAGCGCGCATCACGCCAACATTTGATTCTCTCGAACATCAGGATATCCATCAACTGAACTTTATCATCGAGTTTTTCGCAAAGCTCACGAGCCCGGTTAATGCTAAAAACAGACTGCTCATCTCCCCACCCTTTTATAGTCCGAAGTACTCCAGCCAATAATATCCGAAACTGTAATTCAGTTTTATCCCGCTCCTTACTCAGAGGCAGACTAAGAAGCGATTCAAGCCCATTGGTAAGATGTCCTACCGCTTCTTTATCAGATGAACGTTTTATTGAAAGCTGTGCCGCTTCCAACCACAATGGCACTGCACTCTCAAAGAAATGCGCATGAGAATAATGGTATGCAATTAATTCCGACTCTATTACCTCCTTACCGACGAGCATTGCTACCATTGCATCCGCTATAGATTTATGTATTTTCCGGCGACGGTCTCGAAGTATGCTTTGATATGCCGCATCCTGTACAAGAGCATGCTTAAAAATAAAATACTCTCGTAACTCATCATCTCTTCTAAATACCAATCCCGAAAGAATAAGCTTTTCAATTGCTACCGTTAAATTAGCACTATTCAGATTTAGCACTTTCTGCAGCAGATCAAAACTGAATTGTCGCCCGATAACTGCGGCCGCCTGCGCAACCTCCTTTACAACTCCGAGCCTATCCAGACGCGCAAGCAATGAATCATGCAGTGTTGCGGGAATAGCTATCTGCTTTTTCGACCGACTTGCAACTTCGCTTGCGGATATTGACAATACATTAGACTCCACAATCGACTTTGTTATCTCCTCAACAAAAAGTGGAATTCCATCGGTCTTCTGAATAATTTGCTCACAGACATCCGTTGGAACATCAGTTTTTCCAGTAACCCTATGAATTAAATCGACAATCATCGTGCGACTTAACCGGTTCAAGGTCAATGATGTTATATGACTCACATTTTTCCACGGCGACTCAAATTCAGGACGGAATGATATTGTGAGTAAAAGCGACAAGCTATCTATTCGAGCAATTAATCGGGTTAGAAAATCAAGTGTCGACGGATCCGCCCAATGTACATCTTCTACGACAATGAAACTCGTGTTGTTGACACAGGTTGAGGATATATAGTCCACTAGAAAGCTTAACGTTGCTACACGCTGCTGATCATTAAGCATTTCAGAAAAAACGGACTTGGCATCAAACTTAACAGAAAGCAATTGACAACAAATTGCTAAATTATCAGCAGATGAGAGCTTTCTTTCCTTCAAAAACCGCGTAATCTTTTCAATGCTTTCTGGGCGAACACTCTGCTCTATACCTGTATCTCTATGCAGTTGCTGTATCACCGGGTGTAACGCAGTATTGATATAATGCTGAGAACACTGGTAGGTGATTTTCGCCGTCGATAGACCACCGACACGATCGCGCAGGGATTCTATGATTCTTGATTTTCCGATACCCGCTTCGCCCGAAAGCAGTACAACCTGCCCTTCCCCTTGTTGAGCCTGCGTGAATCGGTCAAATAGAAGTAATATTTCGTGCTGCCGACCGACTATTGGAGTCAGTTGTGTTTGTTGCTTTTTTGCTTCA
The DNA here is from genome assembly GCA_905478855.1 of uncultured Gammaproteobacteria bacterium. GTDB lineage: Bacteria > Pseudomonadota > Gammaproteobacteria > Arenicellales > CAJQKF01 > CAJQKF01. The sequence goes on along the minus strand of CAJQKF010000018.1, from coordinate 27,754 downwards.
AAACGACTAGCGACATTAATAACAGATTCAACTCTATAAGCACGTACCGGATCTGCAATGCCTTTTAGTTTATGTTCTCCCAAGTCTAGAAAACTAAAATCATCACTCGCAAGTTCACGGCTTGAAGGAGACACAACGACTGTATTGGGTAATGCTACGCCCTGCAATCTGGCGGCCAAGTTCGGTGTTTCCCCGACTACAGTATGTTCCCGTGACTCACCCTCTCCAACCCGGTCACCGACCACAACGGCACCCGATGCAACACCCACACGAATAGCAAGCGGGGCTTGAACATGATCCGAAAAAATTTCATTTATCTCATCCATTTCCGCAACCAATGCAAGTCCCGCTAGTAGGGCACGAACAGAGTCATCTTCACGTGCTTCGGGGTAACCAAAATATACAAGCAGGCCATCACCCATATACCGTGCTATATACCCCCCGTGTTTAATAATCACAGATCGCCATTTGGTTTGGCATGTATTTATCAGCTCCCGCAGATCCTCTACATGCAAATCTTGTGACAACGCTGTTGAACCGACAAGATCACAAAACATTACGGTTAGATGTCGGTGCTCTGCACTAAATCTCTTAACTTCCAGACTAGGTATAATATTACTTGAAGATTCGACTTTTTCTGGGCTTGTTTGTTGATTAGATAAATGGGCTAAAGCTTTTAATAAACGTTTTCGATTGCCAAGCGATATACCAATTTCCTTAAGATCGTCATTATTGAGATCCTGAATCACATCCAAATCTATATCGTTCTCGACTAAAAGTGGCTCAAGTGTCTCTAGACCTATAGACCGAAGCCAACTAAGGATTTCGGATTTCTCGTTCTGTTTCGACTCCATATCAATACCCTCTGATCCCGACATATTTATCGGTTATACCCAGATAGATACGAAAGCTTATTCACCCGGATCAGCAACCAAACCAACACTATGAATACTCGCAAGCAACGCCGCTTCGTCATTGTCTGCCGTATCTCCACTGGCACCTACGGCACCTAAAAGGTTGTTGTTCTCATCGCGTATAAGCACGCCACCAGGCATCGGGATAACACGACCGTCAAATGCACCATTAGCAGCCAACACAAAGTAAGATTGATGTTCTGCACGACTCATAAGAGAACGAGAACCGACACCCAGCATAATGGCTCCATACGCCTTACCATTTGCAATAGCGAACCGCCCAGCGGATGCCCCATCCTGCCGTTCAAATGCAAGGGGATGCCCACCACTATCAAGAACCAATACGGCCAATGGCTTTATATTGTTTTTCGACCCATACTCAAATGTCGTTTGAATAATTTGGCGAGCTGTTTCTAGATTAAGTTCGGACATATGCTACCTGATAGACAGTCTAAATGGATCTTATAGGGTAAGTATATGCTGAATCTTTGAACTAAATTAAAGCTTTTTATCGAATAGCAGTTTTCGATGAAATATTGTGATCTTTTTACCCTATGCCTATTGATAACGCTTTTCAGTGTAATTTCAGTCGCAATGAAAGCACCGACATCAGCGTACTCTGAATTATACTCAACAGCACAACAAAACTCCTTCATCACAAAAAAGCTAACGTTTATGACTGCAACACTCATGGTACAAGGCACTACTTCCAACGCTGGAAAAAGCGTACTTGTAGCAGGGCTCGCTCGACTTTTTCATAACGCCGGTCTAAGCGTGGCTCCATTCAAGCCACAAAACATGGCGCTAAATAGTGCTGTAACGATAAACGGCGGTGAAATTGGCCGATCTCAAGCGGTTCAGGCGTTGGCCTGTGGCATAGAGCCGCACACTGATATGAATCCAATTTTACTTAAGCCTACGAATGATAAAGGTGCACAAGTCATTATTCACGGTCACTCAATCGGCGACATGAGTGCTGTGGAATATCATGCATTTAAGAAAACAGCCATTAACTATGCCCTTGAGTCCTACGAAAGATTGGCAGCTAAGCATGATGTCATTGTCATAGAGGGAGCAGGAAGTCCTGCTGAAATAAACCTTCGGCAACACGATGTTGCTAACATGGGTTTTGCAACTCGCATAAACTGCCCTGTACTTCTTGTCGCCGACATAGACCGCGGTGGTGTTTTTGCCCATCTCACGGGAACATTGGAGTGTCTGACAGAAAACGAACGAGCGCTTATTAAAGGCTTCGTCATCAACCGCTTCCGTGGTGATAAATCGCTCCTTAATAGTGGTGTGGATTGGTTGACTCAGAAGACCAGAAAAGAAACGCTAGGAGTGCTGCCATTTTTACATGGACTACATATCGAGGCTGAGGACTCTGTCGACTTAGATAATACCGCAGATGATAGTAACAAATCAGTTACTCTCTCCGTGGTTGTGCCGCGTATACCCAGAATCAGCAATCATACTGATATTGATGTGCTGAAATTAAATCCAACTGTTTCTGTTCGGTTCGTTGAAGAGGGAGAAGATATCCCGCCTTGCGATTTGGTTATTCTACCCGGCAGCAAAAATACAATTGGAGATATGAATTGGCTAGTAAAAAATAACTGGCCGGAATATATAAAAAGGCATCTGCGTTACGGCGGAAAGTTGATTGGCATTTGCGGTGGGTATCAAATGATTGGAGAAAAAATCCATGATCCAAATGGATTAGAAGGCCCTCCGGGCTCTTGTTCAGGACTTGGTCTAATGCAATTCGAAACCCGTCTAGAACCAAATAAACAACTAACCAATATTAGTGGATATCTATATAACAGCCAAACACCTGTTCGGGGTTATGAGATACATATGGGTACTACCTATGGAAGTGCATTGTCTCGACCCGCCATAAACCTTGAAGATGGTCGTGAGGATGGCGTGGTATCTTGTGACAATCAAATATTTTGCACCTATTTACACGGTGTTTTTGATAATAGCGAAGCGTGCGTAGCACTACTAAAGTGGGCGGGTCATACAGATTCGAAAAAATTTGACTACGATAAATTTCGAGATCATGAAATTAATCGCGTGGCGACCATGATGAAAGAAAATTTAAATTTGAAGAGTCTCTCCGAGATACTCAACCTACCCTTACTAAATAATTTATAGTTGTGTGAGCGCTGGTTATGGAACATTACAGCACGATTATTATTATCGTTATTGCACTGGCGTTGGACAGATTATTGGGAGAACCTCGACTGCACCCGCTGATATTGTTCGGAAATATTGCAGGTAAAATAGAGAAACGTTTAAACAAGAATAATTCATTCTCTTTGGGTGTCATATCAACAATAGCTATAACCGTTCCCCCGGTTGCATTTGTTGGCTGGATTCAATGGATCTACCAGGATTCATTTTGGGTATCGACTATTATAGCTTCCGGCATTCTGTACTTTGCCATTGGCTGGCAAAGTATGAAAAATCACGCATATGCGGTCGAAAGTCCTCTGCTGAGTAATAATATTACTCAAGCACGGGAACAGTTGTCGCAGATCGTTAGCCGCGACACGAGTACGATGCGCGAACAGCAAATAGTCGGATCGACTCTTGAATCCATACTTGAAAACTCTAATGATTGCCTTTTCGCCTCCCTGTTCTGGTCTATAGTATTAGGACCGTTTGCAGTTCTATTGCATCGATTAATAAATACACTTGATGCGATGTGGGGATATAAAAATCAGCGCTTTGCAAAATTTGGAACATTTTCCGCCCGACTTGACGATGTACTAGGCTATATTCCTGCACGGTTAACGGCTATCTCTTTTGCACTGATCGGCAATACCCGAAATTCTATTCGCTGTTGGATATCTCAAGCACCGGTTCACAAAAGTCCAAACGGTGGCGTGGTCATGAGTAGTGGAGCCGGGGCGCTTAAATTAAAATTCGGTGGCCCCACATCCTACAACGGAGTCGTTGAAGATAAACCGTTTCTAGGTAATGGCTCTGCTGCTAAAACATCAGACATTAGACGATCAGTTTCTCTGGTAGAAAAAGCCAGCTTACTATGGGTTAGTATATGTATGCTCGGAGTATTGTTAACTTTTATTTTTTAAAAGCATACTGGTTCTTACTCTCGAGATTCAAGACGGTTATCAACATCGACTAAAATATCGCCCAGCTTTTCTTCATAATCGCCGGGGTTTTGCCAAAGTCCACGCTGCTGTGCTTCTATCAATCTTGCAGATATTTCCTTTAATGCATCCCGATTAGATTGCTGGAGGAACTCCCGATTTTCCTTATCCAATACAAACGCATCAGTAACTGCTTCATACTGATAATCGTCAACAAAATTAGTAGTTGCGTCATAGGCAAATAAGTAATCCACAGTTGCGGCCATTTCAAAGGCGCCTTTATATCCATGTTCTCTCATGGCCGCAATCCATTTAGGGTTTACCACTCGACTACGTATCACCCTATTTAACTCTTCTTTTAAAGTTCTAATCTTCGGATTCGACGGATTTGAATGGTCACCATGATAAACCGTCGGCTGCTCACCGCTAATCACTTCCACCGCATTACTCATACCACCTTGAAATTGATAGTAATCGTCTGAATCCAATAAATCGTGCTCACGATTATCCTGATTCTGCACAACAACTTGAGTTTTCGATAATCTATTTTCGAATGCAAGAAAATTAGCTTCACCAAATTTATCATTACTGTAACTATATCCACCCCAGTTTACATATGCCTTAGCAAGATCCGCAGCATTATCCCAAATCCCCTCATCTATTAAGCCCTGCAAACCGGCTCCATAGCTACCCGGCTTGGAACCGAACACTCTCAGCGCTGCTCGGATTTGAGCCTCTGCACTGGAAAAACCGCTATCTTCTAAGGCATTTACCTCAGCAAGCACATGACGACGTATAGTATTGCTATCACCGGGCTCTTCGTAACACGCAAGAGCTTGAACTGCGGTATCAAAAAGACGAACCACATTGGGAAAAGCATCTCGAAAGAAGCCTGAAATTCGTAATGTTACATCCACTCTTGGGCGACCCAATTGAAACCCGGGTATTATCTCAATATCCACAACGCGATTTGAGCCTTGAGACCAAATTGGGCGAACTCCCATTAACGCAAATGCCTGGGCGATGTCGTCCCCACCCGTGCGCATTGTTGATGTCCCCCAAACTGAGAGTCCAATATGTTCAGGATACTCACCATGATCCTGAAGGTAACGAGAGATAACTTGTTCGGATGAAAGTTGACCTAGTTGGTAGGCCGTTCGTGTTGGGATACTTCGTGAATCAAGAGAATAAAAGTTACGTCCGGTAGGTAATACATCAAGTCGGCCCCGGGTTGGAGCACCGCTGGGGCCCGCGGGTACATGCTTTCCCGAAAGTCCTTTGGAAAAAAAACCAAGCTCAAACGCCCCTGATTCAATCACGGCGGGAAATATTTGTTGCTCTATGACCTGAATTAACAGGGTTGTACTCGGCAAATCTTCGACAAACGGTGTACCGTCAACCAGCGCCTGCATAAAACTCAGACCGAGAAGCTCAAGTCGCTCCCGTGTATCGCCTTCGGTATGCCATGAATCAGCACTAATTTTCTTGAGCATCTCGGGTCGATTTCCGGACCACTTTCGCGCGGCATCCATTTCCAACGGATTAAAAAGCTCCTGATCATTACACTTAAGATCTAAATCTTTTGCTAAGGCATGCAGCAAACCCTGATCCCCGGGTTGGTCTCCTCTTGGTAATCGTACGAGCGCAACCAGCGTTTCAGCTAATTTATCAGTTCCAGGTGTTTGCCCAAAACGATGTAAGCCATTCCGAATTTGAGCTTCTTTAAGTTCACACAAATAGCTATCGACTTCGTTAAGCATTTCTTCTGCCGTGCTATTGGTCGGTAAACCGATCTCTTCGGCAAGATTCGAATCCGCTAATAATTTGACAATCTGCTGTTTAAGTATCTTTTCGCGGCGCGGGTCCAAACTAATCGCCTCATAATATTCATCGACCAAACGTTCCAGCTCCTGCATCTGACCATAACTTTCTGCTCTTGCCATCGGTGGCATTAAATGATCTAGCACCACCGCCTGAGTTCGCCTTTTTGCCTGAGCCCCTTCACCAGGGTCATTTACTATGAACGGGTAGAAATGAGGGACTGGACCCATGGCAATATCTGGCCAACAGGTATTCGCTAATGCAACACTTTTACCCGGCAACCATTCAAGATTTCCATGTTTTCCCACGTGCACAATTGCATCTACATTGTAAATTTTGCGCAACCAACAATAGAACGCAAGATAACCATGTGGAGGCACTAAGTCAGGATCATGATAATTTGCCTGATGATCAATATTAAATCCACGCGCAGGCTGAATCCCAACGAACACTGACCCTAGCCGTACACCAGAAATGATGATACGCCCACGGCGAAACTTCGGGTCAGTTTCTACTTTTCCCCATCGATCCAAAACAGCCTTTTGGTTATTTTTGGGCAGACTATTAAAAAACTCAATGTATGTTTCAAGATCAAGACTCTGCAGCGCTGGCAGTAACGGAATACGATCCAAATCATTGGTCACCTGTTGTAACAGAATATTAATCAACGTATCTCCGTCTTCGGGTATATCCTTTATATCGTAACCATCTTCTTGCAGACGTTGAAGTAAATTGATAGTAGACGCAGGTGTATCAAGACCAACGCCGTTGCCTATGCGTCCGTCACGTGTTGGATAATTTGCCAGAATCAATGCAATAGATTTTTCTGCCGCCGGCTTTACCGATAAATTCGCCCAGCTCCTCGCTAATTGAACAACAAACTGAGCGCGTTCTTCATGTAGGCGATAGCGAATCACATCTATTTGTGATCGTTCACTTCGGAATTCGGTTGTTTTAAAACTAATAGCCCGACTAATAATTCGACCATCAAATTCAGGAAGAGAAATATTCATGGCAATATCGCGAGCTCTCAAGCCCTGCAAATTCTGCTCCCAGTCTTCCTCATCCGAGGCCGCCAGTATCGCCTGAATAACAGGGATATCCACTGTAAATGGATTCCTTGGTATAAGCTGGGGAACAGAAGATAGCGCAGCATTACCCTCAATATGTTGAGAGAAGCTTGTGGTGTTTATAATAATATTGCCAGCAGCACGCTCAAGCAAATTATTAACTAATTGCTGACAATGCTGGTCCTTTAAGGAAGCAACGGCCAACGGTAAAACGTTAAAGCGGTGTCCAAGTAGTTCTATAAAATGATCGAACGCTTGAGTATTGCCACTTTGAACATGGGTGCGATAAAACAATAAAACTGCTACGGGAAGATCGGGATTTCGACTCGCATTCCAGTTGACGAAATCGAGAAATTCCTCATTCTTACGATAAATAATGCATGAAGGAAATGCTCTTGGTTCTTGCCAGGCAATACCAGAGGAAATCGGATCAATCAATTCCGCCCGAATGTACGCAAATAAATTGCTCGCATTTCTTAATCCACCAAAGCGTAAATATTTCCAAATTCTTAAAAGTGATTGATCCGTGCAGTTTGAGCGCTCCCTAAGTTCAGAGTCTGGTTGATCATCACCCGGAACCAAAACTAAACTGGCGCCAGTCCGAAGCACTAGCTGCTGTAGCTGATCAATTCCATACTCCCAATAAGAGAGCCCACCCAGCACTGAAACGATGATCAGCTTCGCGTATCGAAGCACACAATGTTCGTAAAGATCAAATGCAGCCGGTTTACTCAAATGCATCAGATTAGCCAAACGCACCTCTGGATAATCTTCAGGGAGTTCTTCTATGCTCTGCGCAAGCAATCCAAGGGACGTATCCTGTGCAGATAAAATAACGATATCACCGGGCGTTTGCGCCAGATCAATAATGCCTTCGTCATCATTGAATCCGCCCGGTTTTGCGGCAAGTAAATGCACGTCAAATAAACGCTGTTACAGGCAAAATCAGCTAGAGCATGCCTCTGCTAAAGCACTGGAAAAAACTGACTCATCCAGCTCCTTGCCGATAAACACCAGACGCGTAACGCGTTTTTCATCGGCACGCCACGGACGATCAAAATAGCGTTCTATGCGCTCTCCAACACCTTGAAATACCTGTCGCATAGGTTTCCCCGGCAGGGCAAGAAAACCCTTCACGCGAAATACTGAATTTTCTGTTATCAGCTTTTGCACGATGGAAAGTGTTTTATCTGTATCCACCTCGCCTAACTCAATACTTACAGAAGAAAAATGATCATGAGCATGATGATGCTCCTCTTCATGATGATGATGATGATCATGGTGGGTATGAACCGCTTCAATACGATCCTCACTTGCCATATCTAAACCCATAATTAATTCACTGCTAATAACCCCGCCAGAAATAGAATGCATTTTCACTTCCGGTTTTACATAGTTTTTGATAAGAGCCCTGACTTTTTCCAATGCCTCACTATCCATCATGTCAGCTTTGCTGATAATCACCATATCCGCTGAAGTAAGCTGATCTTCAAGTAATTCCTGCAATGAAGGATCATGATCCAAACCCTCATCTGCTTGACGTTGTGCCTCAACTTGATCAGGACTATGCGCGATCCGACCGTCCGCTATGGCTGGACCATCAACGACGGTAATAACCGAATCCACTGTGCAATGTTGCTTGATTTCCGGCCAATTAAACGCCTGAACCAAAGGTTTGGGTAACGCCAGCCCAGAAGTTTCAATTAATATGTGATCGATATCACCTCTACGCTCTACAAGTTGTTGCATTACCGGAAGAAACTCTTCCTCTACTGTGCAGCAAATACAGCCATTCGCGAGCTCATAAATACCGTCTTCTGCAACCGCCGCTTCGTTAGCATTGGTTGTCGAATCATCCTCACAGTCAAGGGGACAACTCCTTAGTAATTCTGCATCGATATCCAGTTCACCAAACTCATTTACAATTACCGCAATACGCTTTCCGTTAGCGTTACGTATGACATTTGAAAGTAATGTTGTTTTTCCGCTACCTAAAAAGCCGGTCACAACTGTTGCGGGAATTTTACTGAGATTCATCGTTTCACCTTTCGGGCCACTGCGGGTTTAACTTTCGGACGATAGATATGAGCTTTACTCACATCGTAAAGATAGGACTCATCGAATGACGCTGGATCAAGCACATGCCCGACCAGTATCAATGACGTTCGGGTAAATTTTTTAGCGCGTACTTTGGCCACAATGTCAGCAAGAGTACCCCTAACATAATCCTGATCAGGCCAACCGGTTCGATAACACACGGCTACTGGGCAATCAATACCATAGTGAGGGATTAATTCTTTAACAATTTTATGGATATGGCTTACACCGAGATGGATAGCGAGTGTTGCGCCATGTTGCGCCAGTGCTGAAAGATTCTCTCGCTCAGGCATTGGCGTTTTCGAGGCATAACGGGTATAAATTACGGTTTGCGAGACTCCGGACAAGGTAAATTCTTTCTTCAATAACGCCGCCGAAGCACTTGCTGCGGTCACGCCTGGAATAATTTCATAATCAATACCTAATTCATCGAAACGTCGCATTTGCTCTCCAATCGCACCGTAAATTGACGGATCTCCGGAGTGAACACGAGCAACATCTTGCCCCTTTTCATTCGCCTCAACAGCAAGCTGTGTTGTCTCATCAAGATTCAACGAGGCAGAATCGATAACCGTGGCATTTTCAGCAGCACAGTGCAAAATTTCTTCGGGCACCAGCGAACCTGCATAAATTATTACCGGACAACGTTCTATACAACGCAACCCCTTTACCGTTATGAGATCAGGATCACCCGGCCCTGCACCTACGAAATAAACTGTCATTATAATTTTCCGGAATAGCCTCTCGGCGTATAGATGTAACTACCACGTGATGTTGTAAATCTACGCGACTCAGAATTCCCCACACTAACCAATGTAAACATATCTACATTTTCCCCACGAATTTCGCTCAATGAAAGCTGCTGAATTCGCTCCGTCGGTCGCGTTACATTACGCGCCAGAATGGCAGGCGTTGCAGCCGGCCGATACTCAAGCAGTATCTCTACCGCACGATCAAGTTGCCAGTCGCGTTTTTTCGAGACTGGATTGTAAAACGATACAACAAAATCGCCCTGCCCTGCACTATGGATACGTTTTTCAATGGTCTGCCAAGGGGTCAATAAATTGGATAACGAAATCGTGCAAAAATCATGGCCTAGCAAAGCTCCGACCCGACTTGATGCCGCCTGCATTGCGCTGATTCCAGGCACAACCCGCACCTCGACATCACCCCAATGAGGGTAGCTTTCGCCGTTTAGTTCTTGTCGTTCCATCAATTCAAAAACCACACTTGCCATAGCATAAATACCGACATCTCCACTCGACACCAATGCAGTTGCTTTTCCTTCAGATGCCAAATTCAGGGCCAAAGCGGCCCGATCAATCTCCTCACCCAAATTCGTAGTATGGCAGACTTTCTCTTTCACCAAATGGTCGAGTAAATCAAGATATAAACCATACCCGACAATATCGGATACCTCATCTATCGCATTTCTGGTTGCTGTAGTAAGAAAGTCGCTATGACCGGGGCCAGTACTAACAAGGAAAAGTTTTTGCATGATTAAATAAACAAGACGGATACTAGATTATGAAAACAAGTAGAATTATTCTGCTATCCGGAGTCTAGAGGTAACTACGAGCAACTGCGATAGTCGCACGGGCGTTCTTTTTCTTGTTTACGACAAGTTCAGCTTTATTTCCGGTTAATTGTGCAGCCCCAAGAAGTGCTGCGGCTTCGGCAACGCCGTAACAACCGACTTCGTGGAATACTATATCCGACCTCACAGAAAGCTGAGACTCGACCGTTCTTAATTGTTCGGCCGTAAATGTTACAAACTTGACGCTAAGCTCCGCAGATAAATCGATCATTGCACGCTCGTCCTGTTTTAGATCGATACTAGCAACTAACCGGGGCCTAAGATTATTTTCAAATACAGACTCAATAGTCTGGTAAAGAGACAACATGGTTTCAAAAGGACAATTTCGATCGGATCCAACACCCACACAATAAACTGGGTGCGAGTAATCCGTTGCCGACGTTACAATTAATTGAGAACCAATATTCTCCGCAATAAATCGACCAAATGCGCAGCCACCTCCTTCATGACCGGAAAGCAGAGGTATAACAAATTGACCGTGCTCGTCCAGCACTAAAACCGCCGGATCAGTATATTTATCGCGCAACATCGGCGCCAGTGCTCGCATCACAATACCGGTAGAACAAATAAAAATACATCGACTCCCGTGCGCAAAAGCTTGTTGGGCGGATCGAATAAATGAATCAGGTCTATGCCTTAGTTCTGCATCATCAAGATGACCTAACAGACGATTACCTAGCGAACGACCGTTTTCAGTAAGACTAAAAACCACCACCTTACTCATATGAAAGCACCCAGCGATCAACCGGTAAAATCACCATTAGAATCTTGTCTATTGGTAACGTAGAAACGGACTTAATCACCCCAGCGATTAACCTTCGTGTGGACAGGGGTAACCAAAAATATAGAGAAATAAGGTCCGGGTTCAATCTCCAAAGTGCTTACATCATGCACTATTTTCTGTTCAGACTGACTCACATGTTCTAAATAGCATGCATCCTGCAATCGACCTGCTTCTTGGAGCAGCCGAAGAATACGTGGTCTCTGCACACCCGGCTTCATAATCGCCACATTTTCCGTTGAGATAAGTACCTCAAGAATCCGTTCGTCGCCATGCCTGCCGGAAAGTATGGTGATGTTTTCCGCTAAACGACCAAAGGCTCGACCCGCGGCGGACGCGGCTGCACTTATCGATGTTATGCCCGGGACCACCTCAACCGTGTAACTATTTTCTAAACGGTCAAGGATATAGGCAAACGAACCAAACAGCAGTGGATCTCCTTCACACAAAAACGCCACATTCATCCCTTGGTCCAGATAGGATCGAATACTATCGGCGGCACTGTCGTACGCTCGATTGGCTATTGCTCGATCCTTGCACATTAACATTGTTACAGGAACTTCAACTTGCGTTTGTTCCCCTGATCCCAAACTCTCTCGAGCAATATCTCTGGCAAGAGAATATCCATCGGCATTCGCCAGATAACTCACAACCGGCACACAATGAATAATTCGATGGGCTTTCAAAGTAATCAGTTCGGGATCACCCGGGCCAACCCCAATACCGTATAGTGTTCCTGAACGATTTAATTCAGTCGTCGTCATAATTATTACACCACTAATTGAGTTGTCATATTTCCGGGCTTTACCAAACTCAGTATCTGCACGGGTGCCAATTCACGAATTGATCGGTCGGATGCAATTGTTTTTCGTATAGAAAGTTCGATCCACTCAGCAGTAACTTGAGTCTCTTGAGCTTTTTGGCGCCAGTCATCAATAACCTGCTGGCTTTCAGTCGTAACAGCCGATACCACTAATTTCCCACCCACTTCCAATACAGACCACGATAACTCAAGTAACTCATTTAATGCACCACTGGAACCGCCAATGAAAATACAGTTTGGTTTTGGCAGGCCACCGCACACCGCTGGTGCCACACCGTGAACAACCATGCAATTGTCTTCTACGCCGAATTTTTCACGATTCTGATTTAGATATGATATCCGTTCTTCATTGGATTCAATCGCATAAATTTTACCTAAAGGATTCCAGCGTGACCACTCCACGCTCACACTGCCGCATCCGGCGCCGATGTCCCATGCGATTTCACCAGGGACCGGCTGCATACAAGAGAGAATCGACAATCGCACTTCCCGCTTACTAATCATGCCGAATCCTGGACGGCTTCCCGTAAGGAACAAATGATCGGCAATCCCTGGAAAGGTTGGCAAGTGTTGCCCATTGGAATTAAGTTGAGCTATGCAAACATTTAAGGCATGAAAACGCCTATTAGAATTAACCAGTTCACGCGCTGTATAAGTATTAACGACCTGCTCATCACTGCCCATAGACTCACATACCCAAACCGTAGATTCGGACATGTCCGCATGAATCAATTCCGCTGCGACGACTTGTGGCGTGGATATTGTGTCCGTTAAAACAGCTAACGCGATTCCTGGTCGAAGTTCCCGTCGAATAGAGGATGTTGACCGGCCATGAAGACTCACGACCCTAGCATTCTGCCATGGCATACCAATGGCATGAAAACATGCTTGAACACTGGAGACGTTAGCATGAAATCGCAACAAGGAACGGTCAATCAAATTACAAAGAGAACGTCCTACACCAAAGAACAAGGCATCCCCCGAGGCTAGAACAGTGATCTTGTGACCTGCATAAAGTTTTAGCAGCTCGTCCAATTTATTAAAGGGGGACGGATATTTTATACAACGTGCGGTTGATGCCAATTGATACACTTCTTGAAAATGATGATCCGCACCAATTAATACATCAGCGCTAGAAATCGCCACGCGTGCATCCACCGCTAGCGTGGCTAAATCTCCAACACCAAGACTTACCACATCGATGCGGTTACTATTAATAATGCTATTCGAATCCATCTTGCAAAAATTTCACTCGACTATTTAAAACCGAAGACCACGACGCAGCCGAACTAACGTATTAAACACTGCTGCAGCAATTGCGCTTCCGCCTGTGCGGCCAACTACAGTGATACATTCAAAACCGAGGTTTTTATGGCTCTTCCAAAGATAGTCTTTTGACTCCGCAGCTCCAATAAATCCGACAGGGATACCGATTACCAATCCAGGAGGTGGCATACCGCCTTCAATAAGTTCCATCAAACGATAGAGCGCTGTCGGCGCATTACCAATAATCGCGATACTCCCATCCACATGATCCTTCCAACGATCAATCGCCGTCATTGTCCGCGAATTGCCAGTTGCACGAGCCGCTTCAACAATGCCCTCATCATTTAAAAAACACAGTGGGTCTTGTTGAAGAAAGCGTTTGGTCAGGCCTTGTTTGACCATTTCAACGTCGCACAAAACCGACGATACATTTTGTAGGGCAACCAACCCAGCCGTTACGGCTCCTTCGCTAATACGAATATCGGTGGTTATTTCAGGATTGCCACACGTATGCACCATACGCATAACGATTTGTTGCTGATCCTCCGTAAACTGTTCCATTTCTGTCAGTTTACGAATTTGTATAAACGAACGCCGTTCAATTTCTATCGGATCTTTTAAATAATCGTCCAAGTCTATGTCCTGTGTGCTTTTCCCGGGTTTATACAGTTCACTAAATTTGTTTTTCTAACTCAATTACTTTTTGATGAAGCAAATCAATGCTGTGACTCTGCCAATCTGCGGATGGTAATTCAGGTCGTACCTGAATGAACACCGGAATCTTAAGTATTTTTGCGGCTGCTAGCTTTGCATCGTCTCCACCACTATTTTTTGTGATCAATGCATCCACACTATATTGCCGCATTAACTGTAGCTCTGAATCCATAGAAAATGGCCCAATTGACTGAATTAAGGTCGCATGTTCCGGCACCGATAGCTTATTCGCTGCTCGTACCAGCCAATGCTGGCCCACTGCGACTGGCATTTCCGTACTTAGAAAACTTCCACCGATGGTAAAAAATGGCATTTGATATGCAGACAGACATTCTTCGAGTTCACAGAGTTCGTGAAACTCGATAGCTTCGCCAGTTTGCTGACGCGACCAAGAAGCACGATTATAACGCCAAACTGGAACACCAGCCCCATGAGCCGCTGCCACTGCATTATAAGACATGTTAAACGCATAAGGATGGGTAGCATCAATAAGTAAATCAATACTATTGATTCCGAGATAAGCCTGTAGGCCCTCAGAACCACTGCAATGGATACTGCTAAAACCGCCTACACGCACCTCACAATCCAACTGCGGCTTGCGCACCAATCCGGCAATACTATAGGTCAGATCGATTTTAGGAACTGATAATTTTCGCGCAAGACGAATCGCCTCACCGGTACCGCCAAGTAACAGAATCTTCATGAACTGCAGGAGCCAACTGGTTCCCCTTTTCGATCAATACAGTAAACATCAATTTTTATCGGCACACGTACAACCTTAGCAGCCTGCTGTTTAGCCAACTTAGCAACGTGATCGCCTAATGGAATCTGTTGGCGCGACACAATTTCCAATGCCTCAATACTGGTATTTGCGACACGTACTTGCTGCACAATATCGACATCAGCGCCAAGTTCTGTCGTCCATTCAGCCAATTGTTCAAAATTAATTGACGAATCTTTACTGTGCAACGATGTATGACCCGCTGCCAGTTTACTCATTTTTCCAAAACCACCGCATATAGACAAGCGTTCCATCGGCACCTTACGCAGGTGTTTTAATACTGCTCCAGCAAAGTCACCCATTTCAATCAGTGCCGTGTCTGGCAGTGAGCAAAGATCGCTTACATATTTCTCACTTGTCGAGCCAGTGCACGCCGCGATGTGAGTAAACCCTCCCGCATGTGCCACATCAATCCCTTGATGTATGGACGCAATATAAGCGGCGCAGGAGTAAGGCCGTACGATGCCTGTTGTGCCTAAAATGGATAAACCACCCAATATGCCTAACCGTCCGTTCATGGTTTTCTTGGCTATTTCCTCGCCATTTACTATGCCAATATGAACCTCAAAACCACCGGGGTAACTATGTTCTAATGCCAGTCTCTCGAGATGCTCACCTATCATTTGTCGTGGTACCGGATTAATAGCAGGCTCACCAACAGGGATAGACAAACCCACACGCGTAACCGTTCCAACACCCGCCCCGGCATGAAAACGCACACCCATGGACGAAGACAATTCCACCTCAGCAAAAACAGTGGCTCCATGCGTAGCATCCGGGTCGTCTCCAGCATCTTTTATCGTTGACGCGGTAGCTCGCCCGGGATGAAGTATTTCAATGTCATCAACACGAAATACAACATTCTCTCCACGCGGAAGTTGAATAGTTACATGCTCTAACGTGTGTTTGGACAGTAATAAGTGGGCGGCCGCAAACGACGTAGCCGTAGCACATGCTCCAGTGGTGTAACCACTGCGTAATTTCTTCGGTTTTTCTTGAGTTTCGTCGCGCATGAATTGAAAAATGACCGGGTCAGATACTATTAGTCTGGGTACCGAGATAGAATACGACCTACCTAACCTGAATGGAAGCACCGATTAAATGTTACCCATGACAAAACGAACATGAATACTCGGGCCACCTTAATTGCGGCACCTTCCTCTCACCAAGGTAAAACAGTATATACGGCGGCACTGGCTCGGCATTACATCAATAATGGTTACTCAGTGCGAATTTTAAAGGTCGGGCCAGACTATCTGGATCCTATGCTCCTTGAAGCGGCTTCAAAACAACCCGTCCTAAACCTAGACTGGTGGATGATGGGAGAACAACAGTGTCGACAACTCTACTATAATGCATGCCGTAACGCCGATATTGTGCTCGTCGAAAGCCTCATGGGACTGCATGATAATACTCCCAGTAACGCGTGGCTCGCTAACAGCTTGTCCCTACCCGTTACATTGATCATTAACATGGCTAAATTTGCACAAACATCCGCCGCCGTAGTACATGGCATGTGCTCCTACGACATTCCCTTTACGCTGCACGGTGTGGTTGGAAACCGTCTGGGAAGTCAACATCACCATACATTGGTGACCGAGGCTCTCGAAAACCAGTGCCGGTATTTGGGCAGTCTGCGTCGAGACGATTATATGATTTTACCCGAACGCCACCTTGGCATTGTGCAGGCAGAAGAAATCAACAATCTGGATCAACGATTAGATGAAATAGCCTGCTGCTTAAAAACTTACGATATTGATACCGATCTGCCCGTCGTAAAACCTATAAAACCCATAGTTGATAACAGCCTACCAGTTGCTCAAATCTCAAACTTTCTTCAGGGCTCACGTATTGCTATCGCGCGGGATGCTGCTTTTAGTTTCATCTATCCGGAGAATATTCGACTCCTCAGCAACATGGGTGCGAAAATCGAGTTTTTCTCGCCGCTAGCTGGAGAGCCAGTTCCCGACTGTGATGCACTTTGGTTACCAGGTGGTTACCCAGAATTGCACCTGAATTCACTATCCTCTCAGCAACTGTTTTTAGAAAGTGTGTATAACCATATTTATTCCAAAAAACCTACGTTGGCTGAATGTGGAGGCATGATGGTCTTAGGAAAGACTATCACCGATATAAATGGCGTTTCTTATTCTATGTGCAATGCGATCTCCAATCGATTTGAGATGACCCGCCGTTTTCAATCAATTGGGTATCAGCAACTTACGATAGATAATCAAACTATTCGCGGGCATTCATTTCATCATTCCAAAATGCTTGGTGAATTTTCACATTTACAGCGGTGCAAAACAGCAGATGGTAACAATGGGGAGTGTTTTTTTGATAACGGAGGTCTTCGCATGGGGTATCTGCATCTCTATTTCCCCTCGAACCCCCAACTTACCGCCCGGCTATTTAGTTACTAACCCATTAAAAGCTGCCTGTAAAAGGGAAATTGGTGCAAAGAATACTAAACCAATCAACCGAAAAGTTTTGCAATCGCGGTTGGATTTGACAAAAAATACAAATGTAAATAACTGGCAAAGATACCGTTATATTCGTAAATAGGTTCCCCAGGAGCGGGGTGACGCGTACGTCGACCAAAGGCTATAGGCTCTAAAGCATTCTCGCATCGGGTTCGATGATGAGCATGGGCACGAAACTCGCCAACCGAAAAACCAGCGTATTGCATGCCTTGACATCCGCCACGGGTGCGCATGATACCGTCACCGGGTATTAAGCCAGACATCTTCTCCTGATGCCCTTCGACATCGGTGAGTGTTTGCATGATGTACAGCATTCCACCACATTCTGCCAAAATCGGTTTCTCATTTCGGTGATGGGTTCGAATAGATTCCATAGTAAGTTGATTTGCGGCAAGCCTACGATGATGCAATTCTGGGTAACCCCCTGGCAGCCAAAGTGCATCACATTTAGGCATAGGCTCATTAGCCAATGGAGAAAAAAATACGCATGTGGCCCCCATATCCTCAAGCAGCTTTATGTTAGCTGCATATACGAAACAAAAAGCATCGTCACGTGCGACCGCTATCGTTCTATCTTGCAATTGCGGTGTTATCGATTCAACTGTACCGTTTCGAAAATACACATTATTAGGTAGAGCGGTTAAGCCTGCTTCATGCACAACGGTAGCAATTCGATCCAGTCGTATATCGATATCGTGCTGCTCCTGAGGTCTAACCAGACCAAGGTGGCGCTCAGGTAGCTGGGCGTCCTCAGTTCTACGCATATAACCCAGAATCGCCAGATTGGATGGCATGGCATCCGTAATAAGTTGTTTATGACGGTCACTACCAACAGAATTAGCGATTACACCACTAATCTTCAATTCTGGGCGAAAAGTGGACAATCCAACCGCCAACGCGGCAAAAGTCTGAGCCATAGAGCGCGCATCAATTACGATAGCGATCGGAATTCCGAAATACTCCGCCATGTCTGCACCGCTGGGTTTACCATCAAACATGCCCATAACACCTTCTATCAGAATTAGATCGGCTTCCTGAGCAGCTTCATAAAGAATCGCCTTACAGCGTTCCTCGCCTACCATCCATAAATCCAATTGAACTACGGGTTTCCCCGAAGCGGCTTCCAGTATTAGAGGGTCAAGATAATCTGGACCGGTTTTAAAAACACGAACGTCCAAGCCTTGTTGCTGATGATAGCGTGCAATACCCGCTGTGATCGTTGTTTTTCCTTGCCCGGATGCGGGAGCACAAAAAAACAATGCGGGACACAAACATTCTTCAATCTGTGCCGACATGGCCGTAACTACCATTCAATCCCCGGTTGTGCTTTAACCCCTTTACGAAATGCATGCTCTACGTCGGCAATATCACTAATGGTATCGGCGATGGCGGTTAATTTTGTGTGCATGGTTCTTCCGGTAACAATGACATTTTGATTGGCTGGTCGGCGACTGATTGCTTCTACTACCGGCTCGATATCCAGATAATGATAGCGAAACATATAGGACATCTCATCGAACACCAGAATATCGTAACTATCATCCTGAAGCATTCTTTCAGCAATTGCCCAGGCCTGCTGCGCTGCATCGATGTCTTGCTGCTTATCTTGAGTTTCCCAGGTAAATCCATGTCCCATCACGTTAAAATCTACTTGAGGGTGATCCTTAAAAAACAGAAATTCTCCAGTTTCTTTCCGTCCTTTTATAAATTGAATTAATCCCGCTTTTTGACCATGCCCAAGTGCTCGCGCCATCGTTCCAAATGCAGACGAACTCTTGCCTTTGCCGTTACCACGCATAAGGATGAGCACTCCCCGCTCTTCTGTCGCCTTAGCGATACGCTCATCAACCACCTGTTTCTTCTTGGCCATTCTGGCCTGATGTTTATCCTGTTCTACTGTCATCAAATTACTCTCATTCAAACTAAATACTAACAATTCTGTCTACTTTGGCTGTAATTGCTCAATATGAAAATATGTCGCACCTATCGTTTGCGCCAGAGCTTTACACCGAGCGAGCCGAACGCGGGAAATTTCTGTATCTATAATACTAATTGACTGCGCCTCACATTTCTCAATCGTTTCGGACACGTTGGAATCAAATCTACCGTCTGTTATTAGATACAAATTACATTTTTCAAACCTTTTACGGGCATTCCGGAGAAAAACACATGCCTCGGCAAGTACCTGATGAATGGGTGTACCTCCACCCGCCCTTATCTTACTCAACACCGGCTCCAGGTCCTTTGGCGCACGTCGTGCAGGTAAAAGCACCTGCACGTGATTGTTGCCAAAGGCTATCAGAGAAAGCTGTCGTCGTCGTTGATAACATAATTCCGAAAAATAGCGCAAAGCGCCTTGAGCTAAGTGTAAACCACGACCTGAAAGGGTCGATACCGAGGTGTCTAGCAAAACCAGATCTAATGTCCTGGAGTGTTGGATCGGTTGACGATAAAACCACTTCAAAGAGCTATTTTGTTGGCCTGATATTTTCAGATTCTGTGGATGAGAAACAGTGCGTAACCAATTAATTCGTGGTGATGACCGAACCGATGTCCAACGACTACCTGCACGCCCCGCGACCTTTCCTTTGCCGTGTTCGTCGCTAGGTTGAAAATTATCGTTGCCGCCAACTAATTTCTCCTGATCAACAAGAGGCTCCAGTTGGGCAACTTCGCTGAGAATAGGCTCAGCAGGCATGTCACCCCATGAGCCTTGAATAGATGAGCCTGACTTATCCGAGTCTGGATTAACAACGCTATCGCCTCCAGACGATTGGGATGTGTCATTACCGCGGCTATTGTCTGAGCTGGGCTTGGTCTGGCGATGCCCCAATACCAGTTGTTCAACCGCATCAATATCTTCGACGGCCACCAAACTTTCGCCACGCAGTGCTGCATGAGCAACACTAGCTCGATACATCGCCAAATCTGCACGGAAGCCCTCCACATTTGCCTCTGAGCATCGCTCGGCAATATCGGTCAGGATAAAGTCTTCGACTTTTATTGTCTCGACGCTCAAGCGAGCAACGGCAACGGTTTTGCGTAACCTAGCAGTTTGTTCCGAATACGTTTTAGCAAAACGATCTGGATGTTTGTCAAAAGCCAGCCGCCTTACAACAATTTCTTTCCTCTGCGCTATGGAAAACTGGGTTTCAACGGGTGCAAGTAAAGCAAAACGATCAAGCAACTGGGGCCGTAACTCTCCCTCATCCGGGTTCATAGTGCCAATCAATACGAACCGGGATTTATGGCTATGACTGATACCGTCCCGCTCTACCTGATTAACACCTGACGCTGCCACATCGAGAAGCAAATCGACCAAGTGATCTGGCAGAAGATTAACCTCGTCGACATACAGCATACCCATATCCGCTTTTGCCAAAAGCCCCGGCGAAAACTCCAATTCACCATTTTGCACAACTCGATCAATCCGTAGACTTCCGGTCACCATCTCTTCACTCGCTCCAAGCGGCAAAGTTACGACAGGCATACTCTTCTCGAGTTCTTGCAAACCTCGAACCAATGTAGATTTCGCACTACCGCGTGATCCGCTGATAAGTACCCCGCCGATTTTAGGGTCGACCAGGGCCAGCAACAAAGCCTTCTTAAGTAAGGTTTGTCCGGTTATTGCAACAAATGGAAAAGTATTCATAAATTTCGAGAGGTATATTGGCTCGGGGCACTCGCCTATCGGCTGAGTGATCTATACAATCGCGTTGATCATCGAAAAACACATTGTTGATAGTTCTGGGAGTATATCAACACCACTCTCTAGGAGTGTACACTGAGCGTTCACTTCCGCCCTAAAATTATCAACCTGCGACTTTGTAACACGGGTGTATTGTTATATATACCCAAACCAATCCACAATCATCCAATTGAATGTAAATAGCGGACGTCTATCATGAATGCGGCACAAAATTCCCCAATAAAATTAAGCGACCTACCTGCAGATTCCGGGGTATTAATTTGCGGCCATGGCAGTCGCGCAAAAATCGCTGAACAGGAGTTCGGACTATTGGCGGCAGGTCTTCGACGACAATACCCTTCGGTGAAAATTGAATACGGTTTTCTAGAATACTCAGCTCCAAACCTGCATATGGCTTTGGATAGACTAATAGAACAAGGCGTTAAAAATATTCATGCGGTTCCGGGTATGTTATTTCGAGCAACCCACGCCCAGAATGATATTCCTTCGGTATTGACCACCTATGCCGAAAAACATAAAGACTTAACCATAACGTATGGTCGCGAACTAGGGCTTCATGATGAGATGATTGCTGCATTCGAAATGCGTATTCTCGAAGCTTTAGGACTCAAGGAGACACCAGAATCTGGAAGTCTTTACGATACTATGTTGGTAGTCGTCGGTCGTGGAACCTCAGTTGCTGCTGCAAACGCTGAAGCTGCAAAACTTTGTAGAATTGTCACCGAGAACCTAGGATTCGGCTGGGCTGAAACAGTGTATTCAGGAGTTACCTTTCCATCCGTTGGTGTTGGCCTCGAAATGGCTAGCAAATTAGGTTTCAAGCGTGTCGTTGTTGCCCCATATTTTCTTTTCTCAGGACGACTGATTGACCGAATATACGGTTATGTGGATAAAGTCGCAGCCGAGCACCCGGAAATTGAATATCTGAAAGCCGACTATCTAAAAGATAACGATCACGTCATAAACACTTTCGCCTACCGAATAGAGGAATTAGTGAACAACACCTCAGGCGAAAAGAATTTACTTATCGACTTCAAAGAAAGACTAGCGCGTGGTGAGATTGACGTTCATCATCATCATGCAGAGTTTAAGCCGAGCCACGATCACGGACACGATCACGGACACGATCACGATCACGGACACGGACACGGACATCATCATGCCCCCTATCGACATATTGCACACCCGCTGGGACCGCGCACAATGATCGACGAGAATGTCTGCTGTTGTTTTATGGGTCAGTTTCCAGAGTCCGTTATAGAGGAGGAACGTGAACTGCGAAAGCGTAACGGAATTCCGGCTACTGAGCGCACGCCACTGTGCAAGAAATCCTAAAAAGCAAGAAAAGCCTGTACCGAAAAATCTAACCGTATTCTCAATACGGTTAGATTAAATTCGATTTACACCAATAGAAAAAGCCATTATCGCGCTCAATTGACGATACGATAAATCTGTTTCTGCATGAAAATCAGTAAATACTTGTTGCACTCGTTGAAGATCCCTTTTCGACGTTGGGTTATCGGAAATATCCAAACCATAATCTTGCAGACATAGCACAACATCTCGTGTAAGCAAAAAACAATCTTTACCTACCGAAGCTAGAAAATACGGCCCGGTCATACCGCCCAGTCGCTTACCTGTTTTCTTTAAATGCCCATATAAACCAATCAAATCATCTTCAGGCCATTCCGCCAGAAAGACTCCATAACTCCCATATTGTGCCGATACTTCATTCATATAAAACACGTTATGACGTAGTGCAAAAACTTTTTGTAGATGTCGAATAATCCGCACATCACGCGCCTTTTCTTCCCATTCCTCGGTGGAAACGGCCATTAAATCCTCAATATTAAAACCTAGAAATACTTCCTCAAAACCACCCCACTTAGCGTCTACCACCTTCCAAACAAATCCAGCCTGAAATATTCTTCTGGTCATCATGGATAAATAGAACCTATCATCCCGCTCAGCCAATTCCTGTTGAGAAACAGAGGTAGGCAGCATGCCAAACAGCGAATCATCTCCGCCTTTACGCTCCGATGCGCGTTTTAGTATTGTATTAAAAGATTTCATCTGTCGTGGTTATAAATATTCCAAAGAATATTCGCAGTTAACTTAGCAAATATTTCGCGTCGTTTTTGCGTCGATATATTACTGCTATTACTATAGATCGGGAATTATTACAGAATGCTGATCTTCGTTGTAACCTCTATAGGTAAGCGTAAATCGACCATTCACCTCTATAATCTTAAGCTGGCTATGAATTTTTTCGGTACTTGTTCTCCATCTTTCGACTAAAGTATTTTTCTGCAGACTGATTACAACCAACTCACGGTGAGACTGATTTGGTAAGATAATCTCTACCGCTCCATCATTATCAACATCAGCAATTGCCGCAAGATCAAGATGAGTTGAACCAATCGAATGTGTTGAAAACCCGGTTCCCTGTGCAATCGTTACAAGCTTGCTTCCTTTTAAGGCCACTACTTTGAGAATACCGCCAATATGTGGTGTTTGGACATAGGCAACTTCCAAATTTCCATCACCATTAAAATCTGCTATTCCCACAGGGTTCAACCACCTGAACCCTCGTCCAATCGGTTCTGTAGCATACAAAAAAGAAAGTGAATTATCGTTTGGGACATATGCTTCTAGGCGTGCACCATTACTTCTATCAGATCTTACTACCCACACCTCTTCTTCACCGTTTTGATCGATATCTGCGATACGAGGATATAAATCCTCAAAAACAGACTCATCAGGAATTCTGTAATTTAGAACCATTCCACTGTCCAATTCTACAAAAAGAGAACCCGCTTCAATGGCGTCGCCGAGTACTCCGTGAGGATAGCGCTCGGTTGGCTCTGCAAACCATGCACGAGAAATAGACTTAAGCCCATTTGCAATAGTCGTGTGGGGCACCCGTTCTGTAGCTATTACATTCCCGTATACGAAAGCCGATAAGAAGACAAAAATATACTTGATATGGAACATAGTAAAACCTGTAGATGAAGACTCAAGAGTATAAGAATATTTTCAAGCACAACGCAGATCAATAAATGCTAATCATAGTCAATGCTGCTGAATAATCTATCTATCAACAACGGTATAGCAAAGCAAAAAATATTTCATAATTTGTTGCTAATTAGGCCCAAAATAATGGATTTTTGTATTTGGGAAAACAATATTTCGTCGTAAACTTCATGATTATATCGCTTATCACTTTAGAGAAAAATCCTAAGCAGATCATCCATCAACTTCAACGAATAGCATGCAATATTATGAACACTGATTTAGTCGGTCAAGTCGGATTTGGCACTCAGATTAGAAAATCCCCTTATTTCCATTCTACGCAAAAATGGGGAGCGACAGGTTACTCTGTCTACAATCATATGTATATTCCGAGAAGTTTCGGCAGTGCTGAGGACAATTATTGGAATCTAATAAATAATGCCATTCTTTGTGATGTCGGCGTCGAGCGTCAAGTTGAGATAACCGGCCCAGATGCGGCTAAATTCACTCAACTACTAACACCACGCAACTTAAGTAAGTGTGAGGTGGGTCAATGTAAATATGTATTTATGACTGATTCTAGTGGTGGAATCATTAACGACCCGGTGTTACTGAAACTTGGCGAAAACCATTTTTGGTTATCCCTAGCAGATAGCGATGCCTTATTATGGGCCAAGGGCGTGCAAGTTAATTCAGGTATGAATGTTACAATTACCGAGCCGGATGTTTCCCCGCTGCAACTACAAGGCCCAAAATCAAGGGAAATCATGTGCGCAGTGTTTGGCGATTGGATAATGGACCTTCGCTACTACTGGTTCAAAGAGTTCGATTTTGGAGATATCCCACTTGTTATTTCACGCACAGGATGGAGTAGTGAACTAGGTTATGAAATTTTCCTTCGCGATCAGAGTAAAGGGAACCGACTTTGGGAAATATTGATGGAAGCCGGTTCGCCATTAGGTCTAAAGCCCGGGCATACATCCACAATACGCAGAATTGAGGGTGGAATGTTATCTTATGTCGCCGATATTAATCTTGATAATAATCCGCTCGAACTTGATTACCCCCATCTAATTGATCTGGATATGCACGCTGAATTTATTGGCAAAAAGGCACTAAGAGAAATTCGAAAAAATGGGGTCAAACGTAAGCAAGTTGGGTTAGAAATTAGTGGTCCGCCTCTTTCTACACCCAATACGGAACCTTGGATAATAGAAAATAAGTCGGACGCTATCGGCAAGGTAACATCGGCCGTTTACTCACCGAGACTTGGCAAAAACATCGCATTAGCAATTGTTGATTACAAATATGTAGAGATTGGAACGAATTTAGCAATAAGAACGAATGCGGAAAAATTTACCGCCATCGTTGTTCAGAAACCCTTTTACGATCCAAAGAAAACAATAGCCTCAAGGGTATAATATTCTCAATCGTTGCTAATCACTTTGTGAGATGGCACTTGTTTTGCAAGAAAAGCTATGTCTTTATCTGCATCGATTCTAAAGTCGATGTAGACAACTTAAGAAAATGGCGTCTAGATGATCGGACTTTATACTTCATACTTACGCGGTATCCGACCGATTTGACAGTTTCGGCATAACAAACGTTTTAACTTTACAATCGGTATAACCATGAAAGCACTTGTATGTAATCAGTACGGGCCACCGGAAAACCTCGTGGTCAATGACATTCCATCTCCGACCCCCAGCGTCGGTGACGTCATTATTGATGTCATCGGAGCTGCAGTTAATTTTCCAGATTTATTGGTCATAGAAAACAAATATCAAATTCAACCACCCTTACCGTTTTCCCCAGGTAGTGAAGTCGTTGGTATCATATCGGCGATAGCCGAAGGCGTTGAGCATTTAAAGGTCGGTGACCGCGTTATAGGTCTGTGTTTAACCGGCGGTTTTCGGGAACAAATATCCATTTCGGCGTTGGCGTGCATCAAAATACCGGATGACATCTCATTTAGAAATGCAGCGACCCTAGGGCTAGCATACGGCACTACTATCTATGCGTTAAAAGATCGGGCAAATATTCAACCACAGGACACCCTACTAGTAACTGGTGCATCCGGCGGCGTTGGGCTTGCGGCAGTTCAGATTGGAAAGGCCATGGGTGCAACTGTTATCGCCGCAGCATCAAGTAATGAAAAACTCAATATTTGCAAACAGCACGGAGCAACCCACTTACTAAAATATGCGAAACAACTTGATGATAAAGAATCGCAAAGGAATTTTTCGAAACAAATAAAATCCTTCGGTACTGGAGGTGTCGATGTTGTGTATGACCCACTTGGCGGAAACTATGCTGAACCGGCTATTCGCACTATGAACTGGAACGGTCGTTATCTAGTTGTAGGTTTTGCAACAGGTCAAATACCGTCCATACCTATGAACTTACCCTTGCTAAAGGGCTGTTCATTATCAGGCGTATTTTGGGGGGAATTCGTAAAGCGACATCCCGAGCTAAACCAGGCAAATTTTGAATATCTTTTTGAACTTATAAGAAATAAGGCTCTAACACCCCACATTGCCAGCGTTTATCCTTTGGAACAAACTCCACAGGCACTTTACCAATTACAATCCCGAACCAGTTCGGGCAAAATACTTATAGCCGTCGACTCGAATAGAATTTAGGGTTCTCATAATAAAATAAAACATATCATGTCTAACCAATCGCTTACTGAGAACAAGTTCTCCCGGCCTAAAAGTGTTTGTCCTGTCTGCAAAACTAAAGATATTGCGGCATCACAAATAAACACCTGGAATTTTGCGATAATTTCTAATTAGATGTATTGTGTAGGAAAAACTTGTGCAGACACTAATACGGTCTCTTCGAACCGTACTTAATCTAGCAAGCGACTTTGAAACTCTTGGTCGTGCATAGTTTCTATGCATGCAATCTCACGTAAAAGAAGATGCTAATGCAACTATAGCCGCAATAAAACCGACGCAAACATTAAGCTTACAAAGTACCAAAAAAAAATTTCTTCAACTCTATTGACTTACTTACTTAACAAAAGTTTTGGGTGTGAATATTCTATGAATAATAAATCACTTGGTTACGCTTGTTGGTTTTATCCAATCTCAAACAAACCACTAAACAATTACGGCGTATGATTAAATGAAACGAGGCTACTTTTTAGGCTGCAATTCTAATATTTGGGCCACTTCAATTAATAATCTAACCCAGCAAGGGATTAAATTTGATTATGTCAGCGGTATACCTGAAGCCCTTGATCAACTAACTATAGAAGAAACTGCAACTAAACATCATGTTAGGGATTTAGAGCGTGGCATCCTTCCCACGGAAATTAATGAGTCCGATTTCCCAGCTCTAGATGAGAAAATTTTATCGTTGTATAGGGACATTGAGCTCACATGTTTCGATATGGCAGATCGCATGGATACCGGGTATACATTTTCGTACCAAGAAAGACTTCGCCACTATTTGAAAATGCTCGCGTTTTGGTTATATAAAATTGAGGTTTCCAAACCTGATTTTATT
The DNA here is from genome assembly GCA_905478855.1 of uncultured Gammaproteobacteria bacterium. Lineage (GTDB taxonomy): Bacteria > Pseudomonadota > Gammaproteobacteria > Arenicellales > CAJQKF01 > CAJQKF01. Next base: position 54 of record CAJQKF010000018.1, on the reverse strand, counting down.
GTATTTCAACAGACACCCCATTCTGTCGATAGCTTTATCCTGCTTGGAATTTGT
>CAJQKF010000017.1 GCA_905478855.1 uncultured Gammaproteobacteria bacterium | reverse complement strand
TTTTAAAAGTGCGACTGAGTCCAGCGCGGTAGAACCGATACAGCGCTCGGGAAGTCTTCCTGATGTACCGGAGACAGACTCCGCAGAGGACTCGACGGCAGTGGAAGAACCTACAGTACCAGCTGAGTAGTAAGAATAGTGATAATTATAGTTGCCGGAGTGGTGGAATTGGTAGACACGCCGTCTTGAGGGGGCGGTGACGCAAGTCGTGCCGGTTCGAGTCCGGCCTTCGGCACCATACTATTTTTAATTTAAAACACACTGTTCGAAATAGATTTAAACGATTAAATTACTGTTGGTAGTAGGTTGATCGTAGGGCTGCAATCACCTTGACTGTTTAAGCGTCAACAGCATAAACTTGCCCTGTTGTCTGCGGTTTTTGTGATGTATTCGACGTACATTTTAATTCGAATTTTTACTTTCTAATGCTTGAAAACTATATACCGATTTTAATGTTCATGGGCGTCAGTTTGGTGTTGGGCGTGGTAGCCATTGGCGCGGGTTCCGTTTTAGGTCCGAACAAACCCAACAAAGATAAATTATCACCTTATGAGTGTGGTTTCGAGGCATTTGAACATACTCGTATGAAATTTGACGTTCGTTATTATTTAGTCGCTATTTTATTTATCGTTTTTGATCTGGAGATTGCTTTCTTGTTTCCATGGGCGGTTGTTTTGGACGAGGTAGGGATTTTTGGGTTTCTGGCAATGGTTGTTTTTCTATTAGTGCTAGTTGTTGGCTTCATATTTGAGTGGATGAAAGGTGCGCTTGAATGGGAATAGGAGTAAGAGATGTCTATTGAAGGTGCTTTGCAAGAAGGTTGGGCAACAGCTCGCTTGGATGAGTTAATTAATTGGGCTCGAACGGGCTCTATGTGGCCGATGACATTTGGGCTAGCCTGTTGCGCCGTTGAGATGATGCAGGCCGGTGCTGCGCGTTATGATTTAGACCGGTTCGGAATTGTTTTTCGACCTAGCCCTCGACAATCTGATGTGATGATTATAGCCGGTACGCTGACCAACAAAATGGCTCCCGCATTACGCAAAGTGTACGAGCAAATGCCAGACCCCAAGTGGGTTATATCAATGGGTTCCTGCGCTAATGGTGGCGGCTATTATCATTATTCCTACGCAGTGGTTCGCGGTTCGGATCGAATCGTGCCTGTTGACGTATATGTGCCGGGTTGTCCACCAACTGCAGAAGCACTTATATACGGCATACTGCAACTCCAGAAAAAAATTAAACGAACCAATACTATCGCACGTAAGGATGCTTAATCTATGAGCAAGCTTCCACCTGTTGATCTAATTGAAAAGATATGCCATGGCGAAGATCTGCATATCTCTGAAGCACTCGGTGAGATGACGGTAAGTGTGTCCGTAGATAAAAGTTACGACATACTTCTAGCCTTACGTAATGATAAGGAATTAGCTTTTGACCAGCTGATTGATCTTTGTGGCGTCGATTTCAGTGCATTTGGCCAGGAATCAGAAGAGCCAGATTGTTCCTTTCCGGGAGCACCTGAGTTGTCTGTCGTCTATCATCTTCTATCGCTCGATAATAGCTTCCGATTGCGACTGAAGGTGCAGCTTGACAAAGATGTTCCCATCTTACGTTCTGTGGCCAATATATGGCCTGTCGCAAACTGGTTGGAAAGGGAAGCCTTCGATATGTACGGCATGATTTTTGAGGGGCATCCTGACTTACGCCGTCTCCTCACTGATTATGGTTTCATAGGTCATCCGTTCCGTAAGGATTTTCCTATTTCAGGGCATGTTGAGATGCGTTATGACGAAGAAAAAGGCCGAGTAGTGTATCAACCAGTAAGCATTGAGCCACGTGTACTAGTTCCACGCGTAATAAGGGAGGAAGGTTACGGTGGCTGAGATACGCAACTACACAATGAATTTCGGACCACAGCATCCTGCTGCGCATGGGGTATTGCGTTTGGTTATGGAAATGGATGGTGAAGTCATCGAAAGAGTTGATCCACATATTGGACTTCTCCACCGTGGCACTGAAAAACTAGCTGAAACCAAGCCGTACAACCAAAGCATAGGATACATGGATCGTTTAGATTATGTATCGATGATGTGTAATGAGCATGCCTATGTACTTGCTGTAGAGAATCTTCTGGGTATAAAGGCGCCTATTCGTGCCCAGTACATTCGCGTAATGTTCGATGAATTAACGCGAATTCTAAATCATCTGCTTTGGCTGGGAGCACACGCTCTCGACGTTGGCGCTATGACCGTATTTCTTTATGCCTTTCGCGAGCGTGAAGACTTAATGGATTGTTACGAATCGGTATCTGGCGCTAGAATGCATGCCACCTATTATCGTCCGGGCGGGGTATATCGTGATTTGCCTGATTCCATGCCCCAATACGAAAAATCTAAATGGAATAATCAGAAAGATACCGATAAACGCAATGAGAATAGACAAGGGTCTATGCTGGATTTCATCGAATCTTTTACAGACCGATTTCCAGGATGCGTGGATGAATATGAAACCCTCTTAACAGATAATCGTATTTGGAAACAACGCACCGTCGATATTGGCATAGTGACTCCGGACCGAGCGAAAGCACTAGGTTTTACCGGGCCCATGTTGCGTGGTTGCGGTATCCCATGGGACTTACGTAAAACCCAGCCATATGCCGTTTACAATGCATTGGACTTTGATATACCTGTCGGTACTACCGGTGATTGCTACGACCGTTATCTCGTTCGAATCGAGGAGATGCGGCAGTCAAATCGAATCGTGCAGCAGTGTATAAAATGGTTAAGAGAAAATGACGGTCCCGTTATTCTCGATAACTACAAGTTTGTTCCGCCGGACAGAGAGCGAATGAAAAATGATATGGAATCATTAATTCATCATTTTAAATTATTTACTGAAGGTTATTGTGTTCCGGTAGGGGAATATTATGCCGCCGTAGAAGCTCCTAAAGGTGAATTTGGTGTGTATATGATTTCCGACGGCGCTAATAAACCTTACAGAGTTAAAATACGTGCGCCGGGTTTCTCCCATCTTGCGGCATTAGATGAGATGTCCCGAGGTCATATGCTCGCCGATATGGTGGCCATTATTGGCACTCAGGATATTGTGTTTGGTGAAATTGATCGATAGGCACACAATATGTTATCAGATGAATTAATTAGCAAAATTAATAAAGAAAAAACCAAATACCCAATAGCACGAGCAGCTGTTAAATCAGCGCTGCGTTATGCTCAAGAAGAGCATGGCTGGATAAGTGAGGAAGTGGTTAGGGATGTAGCCGAAGTGTTAAATCTAGAGACGATCCAGGTATTTGAGATCGCGACGTTCTATGATCTTTTCTATACGGAACCTGTGGGTAAATATCAGCTTAGAGTATGTACGAATGTTTCGTGCATGCTTCGAGACTCAGATAGCGTGGTTTCACACATTCAGAAAAAACTCGATATAAAAACCGGTGAGACCACGGCTGATGGAAAATTCACGTTATTTGAAGTTGAATGTCTGGGCGCGTGTGGCGGCGCGCCAATGATGATGGTTGGTAATGAGTTTTACGAAAATTTAGAACCCGACACCATCGATTCAATTATAGAAAAATTGGGAGCGTCTGAATGACCGAAGTGCGTGTTTGCTTACCAGAGTCAAATTTAGAAGAGCCCTGGACCCTTGCGGCATACGAAAGCACCGGTGGCTATCAAGCATGGCGCAAGATTATTACTGAACAAACGCCACCGGAAGATATTATAGAAAATTTAAAGTCCTCTGGTCTGCGAGGCCGCGGTGGGGCTGGTTTTCCCACAGGGCTTAAACTGAGTTTTATGCCACGTAATGCGCCGGGGCAGAAATATATTGTTTGTAACTCCGATGAAAGTGAACCAGGCACATTTAAAGATAGAGATATCATCCGCCTTAATCCTCATCAGTTAATTGAAGGCATGGCTATCGCAGGCTACACCATAGGCGCCACCGTAGGATATAACTATATCCGCGGAGAGTACTATGAGCCATGGGCTAGATTTGAAGCAGCTTTAACGGAAGCTTACGAAGCCGGTCTTTTAGGACATTCGTTGCTTAATTCCGATACTAGTTTTGACTTGTATTCCCAGCGCGGGGCTGGTGCCTATATCTGTGGCGAAGAAACCGCGTTATTGGAATCACTCGAAGGTAAAAAAGGACAGCCTCGGTTTAAACCGCCTTTCCCTGCCCAAGTGGGAGCCTTTGGGCGACCAACGACTATTAATAATACAGAGAGCCTGTCGTCAATTCCTCCCATTATGCGAAAAGGCGGAAAATGGTTTGCAGACTTAGGCGTTGAGAAAAGTGGCGGTACAAAGGTTTTTTCTGTATCCGGTCATGTGAATAAACCTGGTAACTATGAAGTACCCCTTGGCCTACCTTTTAAAGAGTTGTTAGAACTTGCCGGCGGAATTCGGAATGGTCATCAACTAAAGGCTGTGATTCCCGGTGGTTCTTCTGTTCCAGTAATGCCAGCCGCAAACATCATGGCATGCACCATGGACTATGATTCGTTGCAGCAGGCTGGATCGGCTCTCGGAGCAGGCTCAGTAATTATCATGGACGAGACTACCTGTATGGTTAAGATGCTAGAACGGATTAGTTATTTTTATTACGCCGAGTCATGTGGTCAATGCACACCTTGCAGAGAGGGAACAGGCTGGCTGTATCGTGTGATTCATCGAATAAGAAACGGACAAGGTAAATTGACAGATTTAGACCTGCTGGTTGATATGGCGAATCGAATTGAAGGAAGAACTATTTGTGCACTGGGCGACGCTGCGGCATGGCCGGTACAAAGTTTTATGAAACATTATCGTCACGAGTTTGAGGCAATGATCCAGTCTGATAAGGCCGCATAGGTATATAAGCAACCATGGCAACTATAGAAATAGACGGTAAGAGTCTTGAAGTTGAAAACGGTACTATGATAATCAAGGCCGCTGATGAGGCCGGGATTTATATACCCCGTTTTTGCTATCATGAAAAATTATCCATCGCCGCGAATTGTCGCATGTGTATGGTCGATATAGAAAAGGCACCTAAGCCCATGCCTGCTTGCGCAACGCCCGTTGCTGATGGAATGAAAATTTCTACGCTATCTGAACGAGCGGTAGAAGCACAAAAAGGAACAATGGAATTCTTGCTTATAAATCATCCACTCGATTGCCCAATTTGCGATCAGGGTGGGGAATGTCCACTACAGGATCAAGCCCTTGGATACGGTAAAGATGTATCTCGATTTACTGAAAAGAAACGGGTAGTTGAAGATAAAGATATCGGGCCCTTGATAGCAACGGCTATGACTCGTTGTATTCATTGCACACGCTGTGTGAGATTTGGTCAGGAAGTCGCTGGGATTATGGAAATGGGTGGCACCGGTCGTGGTGAGCACATGGAAATAACTACTTTTTTAGGCGGTTCAATAGATTCTGAAGTTTCCGGCAATATGATTGATCTGTGCCCAGTAGGAGCACTAACATCGAAACCTTATCGATATTCTGCCCGCTCTTGGGAACTGCAGAATCATGATGCTGTTAGCCCGCATGATTGTGTAGGCGCAAACTTACATATTCAAACTTTGCGCAACGAAGTCAAACGGATCGTGCCAAGGGATAACTCTGCAGTAAATGAATGTTGGATATCCGATCGTGACCGATTCGGATATGAAGCCGTAAATAGTCCGGAACGGTTAACCCAGCCTATGCTGAAATCTGGTGATCACTGGGAGGTAACAGACTGGAAAACCGCTTTTTCTAAAGTAGTTCAAGGCTTGCAAACGGAAATTAATTCTGCAGGGCCTGAAGGGGTAGCAGCGCTAATTTCTCCACTGGCAACTAATGAAGAAGGTTATCTTTTTCAAAAATTACTGCGCTCCATGGATTGTGACAACATCGATCATCGCTTACGTCAAGTGGATTTTCTAGCAGATAGCCAACAAAACTTATATTCTGGCGCCGAGTTGCCACTAGAGAAATTATCAACTATCTCCTCCGTATTACTTGTTGGATCCAATATTCGTAAAGAACAACCGCTGCTTGGCCTCAAGCTTAGGGCTGCTTCACTTGGTGGGAGTAAAATTTATGCGATAAATTCCCTAGATTATCACTTTAATTTTAAGCTCGACGGCGCCTTAATCGTAGAGCCATCTACCGTACCCGCTGCACTTGCTGGCGTGGCTTTAGACGTCTCTCGGATTGTTGGTACAGATCTTCCTGAGCAATTTAGCGCATGGGCTCAATTAGGAGGAAACCGCGATGTTTATTCCGATATTGCAGAAGTTCTTGTGGCAGATTCGGCTGAGAGTCTCATTATTTTGGGTGACTCATGCAGGCAACATCCCCACTATTCTGTTATTTTGGCGATTTCAAACTGGATTCGCGAGGTTTGTGGAGTAAAACGAATTGACTTGCATGAAGCAAACGGCGTTGGCTTAACCCAGAATGGTTGTGTACCGAAAAATTCAGAAAATAATGCATTAAATCTGGTATCCAATCCGCGAAGCGCATATTTACTTTATGGTCTAGATTGCGTGGAGGACAGTATTTATGGAAATGTTCTCGAAGATTCACTTAAAAAAGCCAATTTTGTTGTTTCATTCTCAGCATTTAAGTCCGAGTCAATGAATCATGCAGATGTAGTGCTACCAATTACCCCGTACACAGAATGCTCTGGTCATTTTACTAACGTTGAAGGAATGACTCAGAGATCGAATGCAGCGGCCTTGCCACGGGGCGAAGCCAGGCCAGGGTGGAAAGTGTTACGTGTCTTAGCGAATCAACTATCATTATCCGGCTTTGATTTTGTTGACCTAAACGATGTTAATTCAGAGATGGAAAATACTATTTCTGAAAAACCATTTGAGTATCCCCATGACATAGAAATTACTTTGCCTGACAAACATAACGGCCAAGATTCTAACAAACTATTTCATCGCATTATGGATGTGCCTATCTATAGAGTTGATCCATTGGTTCGCCGAGCTACTGCTTTACAGAAAACTGCCGATAATTCTATACGACCGATTGCAGGTTTAAATGTAGAACAGGCGAGGGAGTTTACTTTGCGAGATGGTACGCTTATGAACGTAGTAACTCCGGAAGGTAATGGCATTTCAATTCAAGTTCAAGCGGACAATCGTGTCCCTGTTAACTGCATTTATATACCGGCCGGTTACATAGAAACAGCACCGCTGGGCGTAGCTACTCATCTAACTTTGGAGGAGGTGTAGTGGATACTCTACTGTCAATCTGGATGTGGTTTCCAGAATTGCTTCGAGTGTTCGTGGTCAATCTCGCACTTATAGTGGCCATTGTCGTTCCACTAATGATCTGTGTGGCCTATTTCACTTTTGCTGAACGTAAAGTTATTGGGTATATGCAGGTTCGCATTGGTCCTAATCGTGTGGGCCCTAGGGGTTGGTTGCAGCCAATTGCCGATGCCGTTAAGTTGATGTTTAAGGAAATAATAATTCCTACTGAGTCGAATCCCTATTTGTTTAGAATGGCGCCCGTTTTAGTGCTGGGTCCGTCACTTGCAGCTTGGGCTGTAGTACCGTTTACGGATTCGTGGGTGCTGGCTAATATTGATGCCAGTTTATTGTATGTCTTGGCTCTAACATCCTTAGGTGTATATGGCGTCATTATTGCCGGGTGGGCTTCAAACTCTAAATACGCTTTTCTCGGTGCAATGCGATCCGCGGCACAAATTGTCGCTTACGAGATCGCCATGGGCTTTGCATTGGTGGGTGTTTTAATGGCTGCGGGTAGCCTAAATCTACATGACATCGTAACAGCACAATCGGGAGGTATTCATCAGTGGTACTTTATTCCTTTGTTCCCGCTATTTATTGTCTATTTTATTTCAGGTGTAGCAGAGACAAACCGCGCACCGTTTGACGTAGCGGAAGGTGAGTCGGAGATTGTTGCTGGTTTTCACGTAGAATACTCTGGCATGGCATTTGCAGTATTTTTTCTTGCCGAATACGCTAATATGATATTGATCGCGGCACTCACCGTCCTAATGTTTCTTGGCGGTTGGCAAGCACCTTTCGATGTTGCACCATTTACATGGATACCCGCATTTCTGTGGTTTGGAATTAAGACGTCAGCAGTCGCATTTTTCTTCTTATGGTTTCGGGCTACATTTCCGCGTTATCGCTATGACCAAATCATGCGACTAGGCTGGAAAGTATTTATTCCCGTCACGCTTGTTTGGATTGCCGTTATTGGTGTATTCAGATTCTTTACTCCTTTTGGCCATTGGTTCCAGTAGACGAAGGTACGTATCATGACTATGGTTAAACAGTTTTTTAAGAATTTTTTTCTAGTTGAACTTCTAAAAGGTCTTCGTGTAACTGGTGGCCAACTGATCTCCAAAAAGATTACCGTTCAATATCCAGATGAAAAGACACCTAAATCACCGCGATTCAGAGGACTGCATGCGTTACGACGATATGCAAATGGAGAAGAACGCTGCATAGCGTGTAAATTGTGTGAAGCCGTTTGTCCCGCCTTAGCGATCACTATCGATTCTACTGAACGAGAAGATGGAACGAGGCGTACGACACGTTACGATGTTGATTTATTTAAGTGCATTTATTGTGGATTTTGTGAAGAAGCATGTCCCGTCGATTCAATTGTTTTAACCGATATTCATGAATTTCATTTCGAAGAAAAAGGAATGAATGTTATTGATAAAGTAAAATTACTTGAAATTGGCGATAAATATGAACGCGATATCGCATCTGCGCGTCATAAAGACGCCCCATATAGATAAGCTATACCGGTTAATGTAAATATGATTCTCCAATTATCGTTTTATTTGTTCAGTACTGTCCTTGTTGCCTCCGCAATGATGGTAGTTACTGTGCGCAATCCCGTTAAGGCTGCGTTATTTTTGGTGTTAGCATTCTTTAGTGCTGCTTGTATATGGATGACCCTAGAAGCTGAATTTTTATCTATTGTGTTGATATTGGTTTATGTGGGGGCAGTGATGGTTTTATTTCTATTCGTTGTAATGATGTTAGATATTGATATCGCTCGAATGCGCGAAGGTTTTGCTAAGTACCTTCCAGTTGGAATCATTGTTGCCTTAGGACTAATTATCGAATTGGTCGTCGTGTTAAGTGGAAAGGCCTTTCAACTGGCAAGTATGCCTCGACCTGTCGGGCATGATGCGGATTATTCCAACACAAAGGAACTAGGGCGTTTGCTGTATACGGACTATGTATTTCCCTTCGAAATAGCTGGGCTAATATTACTCGTTGCGATTATTGCGGCAATATCCCTTACTTTACGCCGACGAAACACAAAGTATCAAACACCGGGTAACCAGGTGAAGGTAGTTAAATCAGATCGCCTTAAGATCATTAAGATGAAGGGCCAACCGGGAGCAGAATCATGATCCCATTAAGTTATTACCTAATACTTGGGGCGATATTATTCGCAATAAGCGTTGTTGGAATTTTTCTTAATCGCAAAAATTTAATCGTTATATTGATGTCGATAGAACTTTTACTATTAGCCGCGAATATGAACTTTGTTGCATTTTCCCATTATTTACAGGACCCAGCAGGTCAAGTTTTTGTATTTTTTATATTAACTGTTGCCGCCGCTGAAGCGGCTATCGGTTTAGCTATATTGATCATATTGTTTAGAAATAAACTTTCTATTAACGTCGAAGATCTTGATGAGTTGAAGGGATAATGGAAAAAATTTATCTCGCCATTCCGTTGGTGTGTTTATTAACCTCTATAATAGTTGGGTTGTTTGGTAAGCGTGTTGGTCGAACTGGAGCACACACTCTAACCATTCTTGGAGTACTTATTTCCTGCCTGCTGTCTATATATGTATACCGTGACGTAGCCGCTGGAAATACGTTTAATGGTTCAGTATATCAATGGCTACAGAGTGGTGGTGTTTCCTTTGAAATTGGCTTTTTGATAGATCGATTATCCGCAACAATGATGGTAATTGTTACTTTCGTATCGTTGATGGTTCACATATATACAATCGGTTATATGAAAGACGATTCCGGATATCAACGGTTCTTCAGTTATATTTCCTTATTTACCTTTGCAATGTTGATGTTGGTAATGTCCAACAATTTTCTCCAACTATTTTTTGGATGGGAGGCCGTCGGTTTAGTTTCTTATTTATTAATCGGATTTTGGTACGAGAAAGATACGGCTGTTTTCGCAAATATGAAGGCGTTTTTGGTTAATCGAGTAGGCGATTTCGGTTTCCTACTGGGTATTGCAGCCGTTCTATATCTATTTAATACTCTAGATTACGCAACAATTTTTGCAGCGGCACCCGGCAAAATTGGCATGCAAACCGAAGTGTTAGGTTTCGATGCTAACTGGATAACGGTAATTTGTTTATTGCTGTTTGTTGGTGCCATGGGTAAATCAGCTCAAGTTCCTTTGCATGTTTGGCTGCCAGACTCCATGGAAGGCCCGACTCCAATCTCTGCGCTAATTCATGCCGCCACAATGGTTACAGCCGGCATTTTTATGGTTGCGAGAATGTCTCCGTTATATGAGCTTTCAGAAACGGCGTTATCGAGCATAATGATTATCGGTGCGATAACAGCATTTTTTATGGGCCTAATTGGTATCGTTCAAAACGATATAAAACGAGTTGTAGCCTATTCAACGCTCTCCCAACTTGGCTATATGACAGTCGCATTAGGAGCCTCAGCCTATAATGTCGCCATTTTTCACCTCGGAACTCATGCATTCTTTAAGGCATTGCTATTCTTAGGCGCCGGCTCTGTAATAATTGCAATGCATCACGAACAAGACATGCGCAAGATGGGCGGATTAAAACGTTATATGCCGATAACATATTGGACATGCATAATCGGTTCATTAGCACTAGCCGGTATTCCACCCTTCGCTGGCTTCTTTTCGAAAGATGCAATTATTGAAGCGGTGAAGTTTTCAACCCTTCCTGGAGCGGGTATTGCCTATTTATCAGTATTAAGTGGTGTGTTTATAACTGCATTCTATTCCTTCAGATTAGTGTTTCTAACCTTTCACGGCGAATGTCGTATGGATGCTGAAACTAAGAGTCATCTGCATGAGTCTTCACGCAGTGTCACATTGCCATTAGTGCTACTGGCTATACCATCAATTTTTATCGGAATGGTATTTGCCGAATCTATGATTTTTGGTGATTACTTCTCCGATACAATCTCTATTTTTGATGAGCACAATGGTGTATCCCTATGGGAATCAACTCTGCAAGGACATAGTGGAGCCTTTGATTTAGTTAAGCATGCTCCATTTACATATCCATTTTGGCTTGCACTCGGCGGTATTGGATGTGCAGTCTGGTTCTATCTGATTTCACCAAGCATACCGGCTGCTATCGAAGCAAGATTCAAATGGCTTCATACCATCCTGATCAATAAATACGGTATAGATACCTTTTATCAGACTGTTTTTGCTGGCGGAAGTCGAGCCCTTGGACAGTTCTTTTGGAAGGTTGGTGACGTATCAATAATTGACGGTTTTTTCGTTAATGGTACAGCCCGCGCTATCGGTTTGTTTTCTAATTTTTCTCGTGGTATCCAATCCGGTTTTGTATACCACTACGCTTTCGCTATGATCGTCGGCCTATTAGCGCTGATGACCTGGTATCTCTGGTTATGATGTGTCTGGAGCTCTAAATTGACCTTTGTTGACGAAAATTTGTTATCCATTCTAATCTGGCTACCCGTGTTGTGCGGGATATTGGTGCTTGCAACCGGGGATGACCAAAACGCCAGTATGGCGAAAAAAATTGGATTAGGTTCCAGTGTTGTGGTTTTTCTACTAAGCATACCTTTGTATACGGGTTTCGATGTTACTACTGCAGAAATGCAATTTGTAGAACAGGCCTCTTGGGTTGAACGTTACAATATTGAGTACTTTCTAGGCGTTGATGGTATTTCGATGCCATTAATACTATTAACAACATTCCTGACTATCATAGTTATGTTGGGAGCACTGAGCTCAGTCAAAGTCCGAGTAGCTCAGTACGTTGCAGCATTCCTGATCATGGAAGGATTAATGGTCGGTGTTTTTAGTGCACTGGATTCCATTTTGTTCTATTTATTCTGGGAAGCTATGTTAATTCCTATGTACCTAATTATTGGTATATGGGGAGGGCCGAACCGGGTATACGCCAGTATTAAGTTTTTCCTTTACACTTTGTTAGGATCGCTATTAATGCTGGTAGCATTTCTATATTTATATAATGTCAGTGGTGAGAGTTTTCGTATCACAGATTTTCATGATGTTCCGTTGGATATCACTGCTCAAACACTTATTTTTATAGCGTTTTTTACAGCGTTTGCCGTAAAAATACCGATGTTTCCGGTCCATACATGGCTACCTGATGCCCACGTTGAAGCACCTACAGGTGGATCAGTAATTTTAGCGGCAATTATGCTCAAGATGGGGGGGTATGGTTTCTTGCGTTTTAGTTTGCCGGTAACTCCAGATGCATCCAGTGATTTAGCCGGTGTAATGATTGTGTTGTCACTCATCGCCGTCGTCTATATTGCCTTCGTCGCTCTCGTTCAGCAGGATATGAAGAAATTGGTCGCCTATTCATCAATTTCTCATATGGGTTTTGTAACCCTGGGCATATTCCTCTTCACCAGTAAGGGATTAGAAGGTTCTATGGTGCAAATGATATCCCATGGATTTATTTCTGGAGCCATGTTTCTCTGCATCGGTGTGTTGTATGACAGGCTTCATTCACGTGATATCAGCACCTACGGTGGTGTAGTAAAAGTGATGCCAAAGTTTGGAGCGTTTGTTGTTTTGTTTGCAATGGCTAATGCTGGTCTTCCCGGAACATCGGGATTTGTTGGTGAGTTTTTAGTGATCGTTGCAGCTTTTGAAATCAGTGGCGTTTATGCGGTTATTGCAGCCCTAACTCTAATACTTGGCGCGGCATATACCCTATGGATGGTGAAGCGTGTTGTATTTGGCGTTATAACGAATAAAGATGTTCTTCAACTTGAAGATTTAAATCGTTCGGAATTCGCTATGCTCGGTATTCTGGCTTTTGCTGTTTTACTTTTTGGTTGTTGGCCAGACCCGTTATTGGAGGTAATGCATACTTCTGTAGAAAATCTGGTACAACTAGCAACTTTGAGTAAAATTTGATCATGAACGATACTATTCAATTCATGCCGGTTTTACCGGAAATTATTATCGCCTCTATGGCGTGCTTTATTCTAGTCATTGATCTTTATCTCAAAGATAGTCAGAAAATGATTAGTTTCGGTTTAACCATACTTACATTAATTGTAGGCCTTGTTTTTATCGTTTCTGGTTATGGTCAAGAACCTCAACTAATTTTCAATGGCACTGTGGTTGTCGATCAGCTTAGTGTCGTTACTAAATTTGGAATCGTACTTGCATCGCTTTTATTGCTTATTTACTCGCAACAATATGCACTGGACCGTAAACTGTTCGGTGGCGAGTATTTTGTTCTAGTTTTGCTTGGTACCGTCGGCATGATGGTATTAACTTCTAGTAGCCATATGCTAACGCTTTATATGGGGCTTGAATTGCTCTCATTGTGTATGTATGCGCTTATCGCGATGCAGCGAGATTCAGCAAAAGCCTCGGAAGCCGCCATGAAATACTTCGTGCTTGGCGCTCTTGCGTCAGGCATATTGCTATATGGAATGTCATTATTTTACGGTCTTACCGGTAGTCTCCAACTTGGAGAAATATCTCAGAGTTTGGCCTCACAAGACAAACAATCCATGCCGTTAATTCTTGCAACTATATTTATTGTTGTTGGTTTGGCTTTTAAGCTGGGAGCAGTTCCGTTCCACATGTGGGTTCCAGATGTTTATCACGGATCTCCAACATCGGCGACTATTTTTATAGGAGCGGCACCGAAGATAGCCGCCTTCGCAATGGTGGTTCGTTTATTAGTGTCCGGGTTTTCAGAATTACAAATTCACTGGGGCGATATGTTGTCGTTGCTCGCCATAGCGTCGGTCGCAGTGGGTAATATACTTGCAATAGCACAAACGAATTTTAAACGCATGCTTGCTTATTCGACTATTTCGCACATGGGTTTCTTTCTGTTCGGCATAGTCAGTGGAAATGAGCACGGCTATGGTGCGGCACTTTTTTACGTTATGGTTTATGCTTTTATGAGTCTTGGGGCCTTCGGTTTACTCATGATTCTCTCATCAAAGGGTGTAGAAGTCGAAGAAATTGAAGATCTCAAAGGTTTGAATCAGACCCATCCCTGGCTAGCATTTCTAATGCTGCTTGTTATGTTTTCGATGGCCGGTGTACCGCCTACTATAGGGTTTTACGCAAAACTATCTGTAATACAGTCGTTAGTTTCGGTTGGTTATTACCAAATGGCTATTATCGCTGTTTTACTTGCCGTTATTGGTGCGTATTATTATTTGCGGATCATTAAAACTGTATATTTTGAAGATGCTGATCAGAAACGGATTTTAACTCCACAACCTGTCGCCACATTTGTATTATCTACAAATATCCTTGCGGTTCTTTGGTTGATGCCATTCGTTGGAGTATTGATAGATATTTGTCAAAAAGCGGTCATGGTGTTACCTTAGTAACGTTTCTTATATCGCTCAAAAACCCTGTTAGATCAATACATTTATGTTAAAATAGCGGGATAAAATCCCTGCTGAAACCCTCTATGTGTATAGATGTTGTTAGAAACTTACACAGTATGTGGTTTCGGCTGATCAAAACAACTTTTTGAGGCGCCTCAAAAGCCTTATGACCGAGTTCGCTAAAGAAACTATTTCTGCCAATCTCGAGCAGGAAATGCGTCAGTCCTACCTTGATTATGCGATGAGCGTAATTGTGGGTCGAGCACTTCCAGATGTTCGTGACGGATTAAAACCTGTACACCGACGTGTGCTTTACGCTATGTCTCAACTCGGAAACGATTGGAATAAGGCGTACAAGAAGTCCGCAAGAATCGTTGGTGATGTCATCGGTAAATATCACCCTCATGGTGATACAGCTGTATATGACACTATTGTCCGAATGGCCCAATCTTTCTCATTACGGTATCCCTTAGTTGATGGCCAAGGAAACTTTGGCTCAGTAGATGGTGATGCTCCAGCAGCGATGCGATATACGGAAATTCGATTATCACGTATTGCCCATGAGTTATTAGCCGATTTAGAAAAAGATACGGTTAATTTTGGCCTAAACTATGATGAGACCGAAACTCAACCTCTGGTGTTACCTACTAGGGTGCCTAACTTACTGATAAATGGTTCCTCAGGAATTGCAGTGGGCATGGCTACGAATATTCCGCCCCACAACTTAACGGAAGTGGTGAATGCTTGCTTAGCGTTATTAGATAATCCGCAACTGGATGTTGCAGATTTGATGGAATATATTCCCGGACCGGATTTTCCAACTGCGGGGATTATTAATGGTAGCAAAGGGATTCGCGAGGGATACCGAACCGGAAGAGGGAAGATGCATGTACGTGCTCGGGTCGATTTTGAAACTGATGCCAAGGGAGATCGTACGTCTATTATCGTGCATGAGTTACCGTATCAGGTTAACAAGGCTCGATTGCTTGAAAAGATAGCAGAACTGGTAAAGACTAAACGATTAGAAGGAATATCTGGCCTTAGAGATGAGTCAGATAAATCCGGAATGCGTATGGTGATTCAGCTTAAGCGCGGAGAAGTTCCCGACGTCGTTTTGAATAATTTATACCAACAAACACAAATGCAAACTGTTTTTGGTATGAACTTTGTGGCCTTAAGCCAAAACCAGCCCCGGCTCTTTGGCCTACGGGATTTTCTTGATGCTTTTATTTTACATCGTCGCGAAGTCATAACTCGACGAACGTTATTTGAATTACGCAAAGCACGAAGCCGTGCTCATGTATTAGAAGGGTTAGCTGTTGCACTGCACAATATTGACCCGATAATCGAACTAATTAAAACCTCTGCCAGCCCTACTGACGCAAAAGAAGAACTTATCGCAACACAATGGCCAGCCGGATCTGTCTTGGAAATGCTAAATCGAACGGATGCATCTGCCTCGCAACCGGAAGATCTAGAGCCAGGCTATGGATTGCAAGATGAAAAATATAAGCTAACGCCTATACAGGCGCAAGCCATACTTGATCTACGTCTGCACCGTCTAACGGGCCTAGAGCAAGATAAGATTCTTCGTGAGTTCTCAGAAATTATCGTAATTATTTTAGACCTTCTTGAAATACTTCAAATACCGGATCGCTTAATTACAGAGATCCGTGAAGAACTCGAAGATATTCGTGAGCGATATGGTGACGAACGTCGAACTGAGATTCGACAGAATTATGAAGATTTAACTGATGAAGATCTTATTACACCGGAAGAAATCGTTGTAACATTTTCCCACAGTGGATATGCAAAATCTCAACCACTTACCGAATATCGCGCTCAACGCCGCGGTGGCCGTGGAAAAATGGCTGCACAGACTCGAAATGAAGATTTCGTAGAACGAATGATCGTGGCAAATAACCTTGATACCGTTCTGTGTTTTTCTAATCGCGGAAAAGTCTATTGGATAAAGGTTTACCAGATACCACAGGCCGGTCGAACCGCCCGTGGTCGACCCTTAATAAATCTATTACCATTAGGGCCTGACGAAAAAATAACCGCGACACTTGCCTTGAGTGATTATCCTGAAGATCACTATATCGTCATGGCAACGTCCCATGGAACCGTAAAAAAATGTAGCTTATCGAGTTTTAGTAGACCCCGTTCCAGCGGTCTTATCGCCATCGACTTGAAAGAAGGGGATAACCTTGTCGGTGTTGATCTTACAACGGGCAATAAAGAAATAATGCTGTTTACAAGTGCTGGGAAAGCGGTTCGTTTTTCCGAGAAAGAAGTCCGCGAAATGGGTCGCACGGCACAAGGTGTGCGCGGCGTAAACTTAAAAGATGCGAAGACTCTGATTTCTATGGTGGTTGTTGATCCAGAAGAATCCGAACACAGTATTTTGATCGGCACGAAAAATGGCTTCGGTAAACGAACTATGGTGTCCGAATTTCCAGTCCACAAACGAGGTGGGCAAGGGGTAATATCAATTCAAACATCTGGCAGAAACGGTGAAGTAGTTGGTGCGCAACCTGTAGTTGATGCCGATGAAATTATGTTGATAACCGACGGCGGGACTCTTATTCGTACTCGTGTCTCTGAAGTTTCTGTATTAGGACGAAACACTCAAGGCGTGCGTTTAATTAATGTAAATGATGCCGAGTCACTGGTGAATATAAGTCGTGTCGAAGAAGGCAAATTTGAGCAAGATTCGGACGATTCTGAAATTGATGAAAATTTAACTACTGCTGAAGATGGGAAAGAGACTGACGCCGATATTGATATTAACGTTGAACAGCAGTCGCCTAATTCCACAAATGAACCGGCCGACTAAGGTTTCCACAATTTTCTAGCAAGTTTGTTTTTAGCGATGGTTTCATTGGTTGATATAAGTTTTTTCAACGTGTGTCCTAGTGCAATATTAGGATACACGTTGGCCAATATGATATGACTAGATCTAAAAACGATTCTAATTTTCTGAACGAAATAAATGACATAGATCATCAAATTTATGATCTCATCCTAAAACGTGTTCAACTATTTAGCGCCATAGAAGAAAAGCTAACCAATAATTTTTCTGCGGTCTTATCTAAAGTAGACACAGAAATGTTTCGTATTGTTGAAAAACACGAATCAAACGCTATTTCCTCAGATGATTTATCTGCAATATTTCATGAAATCAGCATTGCCTGTCGTACTGCTGAACAAGCTGGAAGAGTAGCGGTTCTTGGTCCATCAGGTACATACAGTGAAACTGCCGCATATAAATTTTATGGTCATAAAGCCAAACTACACATCACAACTACCATAGAAGAGGTATTTACTAGCGTCTCAACTGGAGTTACAGGCTACGGTGTTGTTCCGGTTGAAAACTCAACCGAAGGAACAGTTAATAACACTTTAGACTCATTTCAAAACCACAGAGTAAAAATCTGCGGTGAAATAGAACTACCAATACAACATAGTTTTATGACCCTGGCTAGTAATAAGAATAACGTAAAGACTATTTATGCGCATAGCCAATCTCTTGCTCAATGTCGGCAATGGTTAAATCAAAATGCACCGCTGTTAAATTTAGTGGCTGTATCCAGTAACGCCGAGGGAGCACGTTTAGCAGCCGAGGATAACACCGCGGCGGCAATTGCCTCTGAATCAACCGCTTTGCTTTATGGTCTTAATCGTCTTGAAAGGAATATTCAAGACTTGAAGAATAATACCACTCGGTTTCTGATTTTATCTCTTAAGGATACCGAACCAACAGGTTCTGATAAAACAAGTTTAATGCTGTCGGTGCCGAATCGTCCTGGAGCATTGTACGAATTACTCAGGCCGCTATCGGATTTCAATGTTAGCATGACTAAAATCGAATCTCGCCCGGCTCGCGCCGGGTTATGGGAATATATGTTTTTTGTCGATGTTGAAGGACATCATCTAGATGGCAATGTAAGCAATGCTTTGGAAGAACTGCGTCGTAACTCATCAGTTTTCGAATTATTAGGTTCTTATGTATCGAGTCGTAATTCTTAATGAAACCAATCGATACATTATTTATTGCAGGCGTAGGATTGATTGGTGGATCACTTGGCTTATCTCTTAAGAAAAACAATCTGGTTACCAATGTCATTGGATTTGGTCGTAGTAGAAAAAACCTGGAACTGGCAAAAAGTATTGGAGCTATTGACGAAATAGCAACCGATTTAAAGGCCGCTAAGGATGCCGAAATAATTTTATTGGCGGTTCCCGTTTTTACTATAGATGCACTTGCTCAAGATATTTTGCCTCATTTAAACGATACGTCGATAGTTACCGACGTCGGGAGCACTAAAATGGACGTTATCAGCCGAATGAGAACATCGTTAGGCTATCGATTCCCGCAATATATTCCTGGGCACCCCATTGCTGGAGGAGAAAAATCTGGCGCTGGAGCAGCAAAGAGCGATCTTTTTACCGATCATAAAGTTCTACTCACTCCAGAAAAAGATACTAACCTGCCGGCGTTGACTCGTATTGCCGATATGTGGAGTTCGACAGGTGCGACCGTTACTCAAATGCAGGCTGAGCATCATGATGTCGTTCTGGCATTAACCAGCCATTTACCTCATGTACTAGCCTTCGCATTAGTGAATTACTTAACCAATGATAAGCACGCGAATCAGTGTTTTGAACTGGCAGCGGGTGGCTTCTTGGATTTCACACGAATAGCATCAAGCGATCCTGAAATGTGGCGCGACATTTGTTTAAGTAACAAAACCGGTTTGCTAAAAACTATAGACAAGTTTTCCGATGAACTCGCTACACTACGCGGAATGATTGCTTCGGGCGAGAAAGATCAGATTGAAGCAATATTCCGTAATGCAAGGTCATCACGAGACAAGCTTGTAGACCATAGAACTAAATAATTGTGAATTTATATGAGTGATTTTGAAGTATTTCCAGGCGGCCTGTTAACTGGAGATATTAATGTTCCCGGAGATAAATCCGTTAGTCATAGAAGTGTTATGTTAGGCGCTTTGGCAACAGGTATTACTCATGTTAGTGGCTTACTAGAAGGCGAGGACGTATTAGCTACTATTGCGGCTATGCGCTCCATGGGAGTTCACATTAATGGACCCGATCAAGGTAACTTAACCATATATGGTGTAGGTCACGGCGGTTTGAAACAACCTGATTCACCACTTGATATGGGTAATTCTGGCACCGCAATGCGTTTACTTATTGGCTTACTGGCAGGTCAGAATATGAATGCAACCTTAATCGGTGATGCTTCTTTAAATAGTCGACCGATGGAACGTGTTGCTAAACCACTTCGAACCATGGGTGCGAATATTCAAACAAATGAAGGCTGTCCACCGGTTAAAATCTTACCGATCAATCACGGTTTGAACGGCATACACCATGATTTAAACATTGCCAGTGCACAAATAAAATCCGCTATTTTATTGGCAACATTAGGTGCTGTAGGAGTGTCTGTAATTGACGAGCCTGGGGTTACCCGTGATCATAGTGAGAGAATGTTGCAAGGGTTTGGCTGTGAGATCACATGGGCTCGTCAGCGAGTATCCTTTAGGGGCGGGCAAAAACTTGTTGCAACAAATGTGCATGTACCTGCCGACATTTCATCCGCTGCATTTTTTATCGCTGGTGCCGCAATGACGCCGGGTAGTGAGGTTAGGTTAATAAAAGTTGGTGTTAATCCTACTCGTACAGGGGTTATAGATATCTTACGTCTCATGGGTGCTGATATCTCAATAGAAAACGAACATGTTGTAGCGGGTGAACCAGTTGCCGATATTTGTATTATCGGAACAAAACTGCAGGGTGTTGATATTCCGCATGAACTGGTATCCCTTGCAATTGACGAATTCCCCATTCTTTGCATTGCGGCAGCCTCTGCAAGCGGCACAACTTCAGTTCGTGGAGCAGAAGAACTCCGAGTAAAAGAAAGTGATCGAATAACGGCTATGGCCACCGGGCTGCAAAAACTCGGTATTGAGGTTGCAGAAGTTCCTGATGGTCTCGATATTCACGGAGGACAGCTTCAAGGTGGAATCGTTGACAGTTTTACGGATCATAGAATTGCTATGGCTTTTTCGATAGCGGGTCTTATTTCTGATGGTAAAATCACCATAAGAGATTGTAATAATGTTGGCACATCCTTCCCTGGGTTTCTCCATTTAGCTAAGAAACACGGTTTGCAAGTTCGGGTAGCAGAATGAATTTAGCGACTACGGTTCCAGTATTAACATTAGACGGCCCGAGTGGAACCGGTAAGGGTACGGTAGGACAGCTAGTGGCGTCTCAATTAGGCTGGCACTATTTAGATAGTGGAGCAATTTATCGAGTATTCGCCGTAATGGCTGAAAGAGCCAACATTCAACCGAGTGACTTAATTGGGCTAGAGACGTTTTCGAATACCTTGGTTATAAAATTCGAATCCAGAAGCAATTCAATAGCAGTTTATTGTAACGACATAGATTTATCCGAAATTATTCGAACTGAATCTACAGGCGACTTAGCCTCATTATATGCGTCTGTCCCAGTCGTTCGAAAAAGCGTATTAAACCTGCAAAAACAACAACGTAGGACACCAGGACTAGTTGCTGATGGGCGCGATATGGGAACTACTGTTTTCCCCGACGCAAAGTATAAGTTTTTTCTCAATGCAAGTGCAGAAGTACGCGCCGAAAGACGTTATAAACAGTTGAAGGTAAAGGGTTTTGATGGTAGTCTTTCGACGCTTCGAGAAGAGATGCGGTTAAGAGATGACAGAGATGCCAATCGAAAAACTGCACCAATGGTGATGGCGGATGATGCAAAGGAAATTGATACCTCAGATTTAAATATCGAAGAGGTGGTCAATCGCATAATTAATATTGTGCGAAACCCAACGGATTGACATCCAATAAACTATTTTCGCGAAGAAATGGGGCCAATATGCAAATAGGTCAAAAATTAACCTCTAACGAAAAAACCGATGTATTTTATCGGTTCCCTCCTGCCTAATGTCTGAATCTTTTGCTGAATTATTTGAAGAAAGTTTAAAAACCTCCGTTATGCAACTCGGTGAAGTAATCACCGGAGAAGTTGTTGATGCAAACAGTGAGTTTGTTATCGTTAACGCGGGTTTAAAATCCGAAGCCGAAATACCCGCCGTCCAATTTAGAGACGTTAATGGTGAATTAACCGTTGCCATTGGCGATATGGTTGAAGTTGCCATTGAAGCGCTAGAAGATGGTTTCGGTAATACTCGGTTATCCCGTGAGAAAGCCCGTAGAGCGAAAGCTTGGAAAGAACTCGAAGTTGCTTACGAAGAACAAAGTATTGTTACTGGCATCTTAACGGGTAAAGTTAAGGGTGGATTTACAGTATCGATTGATGAAGTACGCGCTTTCTTGCCTGGTTCTCTGGTTGATGTTCGTCCTGTTACGGATTCTGCATATCTGGAACGTAAAGAACTCGAGTTTAAAGTTATAAAACTTGACCGCTTACGTAACAATGTTGTTGTATC
The DNA here is from genome assembly GCA_905478855.1 of uncultured Gammaproteobacteria bacterium. GTDB lineage: Bacteria > Pseudomonadota > Gammaproteobacteria > Arenicellales > CAJQKF01 > CAJQKF01. Next base: position 39,243 of record CAJQKF010000017.1, on the reverse strand, counting down.
ACGTCGTGCTGTTGTAGAAAAAGAATTGATGGCAGAGCGTGAAGCGCTTCTTGAAACGCTAGAAGAAGGTCAAATGGTCAAAGGTGTTATCAAAAACCTTACTGACTATGGCGCATTTGTAAATCTAGGCGGATTAGACGGACTACTTCATATTACTGATATTGCATGGCGTCGTGTTAAGCATCCTTCAGAAGTGTTGGAAGTGGGTGACGAAGTAGAAGTAAAAGTACTTAAATTTGATCGAGACAAAAACCGCGTATCACTAGGACTCAAGCAATTGGGTGAAGATCCTTGGCAGGACCTGCCAAGACGATATCCGGAAAACACTCGATTGTTTGGCCGAGTTACTAATCTTACTGACTATGGTGCCTTTGTCGAGCTTGAGGAAGGAGTTGAAGGCCTTGTTCACGTATCTGAAATGGATTGGACTAATAAAAATGTTCATCCGAGTAAAATTTGCAGAGTAGGCGACGAAGTTGAAGTCATGGTTCTGGACATCGATGGAGAACGTCGACGAATTTCACTTGGTATGAAACAGTGCGCTGTTAATCCTTGGGAAGAGTTCTCAGCAACTCATAACAAGGGCGATAAGATTTCTGGAAAAATTAAATCGATTACTGACTTCGGTGTATTCATCGGACTTGACGGTGGGATAGATGGTTTGATCCATCTTTCTGATTTATCTTGGGACCGTGCAGGTGAAGAAATTGTTCGCGAATACCAAAAAGGTGATGAAGTTGAGGCAGTAGTTCTTGCGGTAGATCCAGAACGTGAGCGTATATCTCTTGGTATCAAACAAGCTCTAGACGACCCATTCGCTGCGTTTGTTGGGACTTATGGAAAAGGTGGCATCGTTAAGGGTATCGTAACTGAGGTTGATGCCAAAGGCGCGATTATTACGCTAACCGATGGTGTCGAAGGTTATTTGAGAGCTTCTGAACTATCCCGAGATCACGTCGAAGATGCGCGTACCATTCTTTCTGAGACTCAAGAAGTCGAAGCAAAAATTACGAGTATTGAACGTAAAACACGTAAGATATCGCTTTCAATTAAGGCCTTGGAAATTGACATTCAAGACCAGACATTGCAAGAGTTTACTAAGAAATCGGCCAGTGGTGCAGCAACACTAGGTGACAAATTGAAAGAACAACTTTCTAAACAGTCTTCCTGAACACTGTAATTTGTGGCAGTATTGTCCGAGGGTTAACAAAACCCTCGGGCATATCAAGTTTAAGCAATGAATATGCTAGCCCGTTTTAATCATTAATAAATATGTGTGTTTAGTGTGAATACCGTTACTAAATCCGAACTAATTGAGGCGTTAGCCGCTGAGCAGTTGCATTTAGCTCAACGTGATGTTGAGTATTCTGTAAACGCTGTTCTTGAAAAAATGGGCGAAGCATTAATAACCGGCCGACGAATCGAAATTCGAGGGTTTGGCAGTATATCGTTGCGCTATCGTGGCTCACGAGTGGGCAGAAACCCTAAAACAGGTGATGCAGTAACGGTCCCTGAAAAATATGTACCCCATTTTAAACCCGGTAGAACATTACGCGAGCGCGTAAATCAACTGGACGACAATCAACCATCGGAATCCAGTGCCGAGAATTGATCATAAGAATTTTTCTTTAAGAATCTTTCTTGTTGCATAACAAATAGGACAAATTGTTGTTTAAAACGATTTTCTATTTAATACTTTTCTTCTTCATATTATTCTTTGGGCTAACGTTTTCTGCCCAGAACCCTCAAGTCATATCTATTCGTTATTATTTTGGTTTTCAAATTGATATCCCGTTGGTCGTCTTACTATTAGGAAGCCTTGCCCTTGGCATTCTAATCGGTTGGCTTTCCTCTATTCTTGGAAAACTTTTCAAGCACAGCAAAACGAGTAATCAAGCAATAAATATGTCCAAGCGCGGTAACCAAACACTTACACAATTGGATAACGAACGTAAGACTATCTCATGATGGAAGTAACTTGGTTGATGGTGCTACTACCGTTAGCCGCAGGCTCCGGTTGGATTGCGGCTAAGTTATCCAGCAAGCACAGAACAGCATTGGCAAAAAAAGAACTTCCAGCTGCTTATTATAAAGGCTTAAATTTGCTGTTGAATGAGCAGCACGATAAGGCAATCGATATACTTGTAAAAGCACTTGAAGAAGATTCTGAAACTGTTGAAGTACAGCTTGCCCTTGGCAATCTATTCAGAAGAAGAGGCGAGATAGCCCGCGCGACACGTATACATCAAAACCTAATTGCCCGCGAAACTCTTGATGCATCGCAGAGATCTCAAGGCTTATTTGAGCTTGGGCAAGACTATTTTAAGGCCGGTCTTCTTGATCGTGCAGAAGGTTTGTTTATGGAACTTTCTGAGACATCAGATCACGGCGATAATGCTAATCGCTCGTTGTTATTAATCTATGATCAAGAAAAAGAGTGGGAAAATGCGATTCAGGTAGCTAAACGAATAGTCGATAGTGATGATGTAACGGTAAATTTACTGATTGCGCAATATCACTGCGAAATCGCCGAATCGGCGATTCGTGAGGGACGTTATGATGCAGCCAAAATACATGTTAAAAATGCTGTTAATGTCGATAACAGTTGCGTTAGAGCCCGAATCCAGTCAGGTCGACTTTCAGCGCTAAATGGTGATCACCGCGTTGCAATCGAAACGTGGAAAGGCATCGAAGATCAGAATCCAGGCTATTTAGGTGATGTCATGGATCTTATTGCGACGAGTTATCGCACCTTGGGCGGGTACCCTGAATACAGAAATTATCTTGAACATGCTCTTAAACGAACCGCTGACGTTAGAATTATGTTTTCGTTACTTGAGGTTGTTGACGAACTTGAGGGTAGTTTAAAAGCCGAATCGTTTTTAGTGGGCTGGCTACGTACCCATCCGACCATTTATGGGTTATATCGATTAATCGAACTAAAAATCAAACAGAAGCCTAGTGATCAAGAAGATCTATTGCTGCTAGAAAGCATGATCGGCAGTCTTTTAAAAAAGGATTCAGCTTATATTTGCCGACAATGTGGCTTTGCAGGCAAGACATTGCATTGGCAGTGTCCAGGTTGTAAAAGTTGGAATAGCATTCTGTCAACCCAACACCAGACTACCCTACAAAAGTATGCCATTTCAGGCTATCGACATATAAAACACGTTTAAAGTATTCTATATATTTAGGTTTTATTTAACATTTAGAACAGCGATTCCATCACAGATTGAACCATTCTTCATCTCTACTATATTTTAGGTCGCACAAGTAATTGTCGACTTAGCATTAATTTTATATTTTATTGGAGAATCATTATGTTTAAAGGAATACTAAAATCTGTGTCTATCGCTCTTCTAGCCTGTTTTGTTTCTTTCTCTGCGTTGGCAGCTAAAATAAATGTTAACACCGCTGATGTTGAAATGCTTGCGGCAGGACTAAATGGTGTTGGACCTACGATTGCCCAGCGTATCATCGAATATCGAGAAGCAAATGGTCCTTTCACAAGTATTGAGCACTTGATGGAAGTAAGGGGTATCGGAGAGGCAATACTTGAAAAGAACCTGGAAGAATTAAGTATAGAGGCTTCATCCAATTAGCTTATCAGGGTAAAATACAATCGTTGAGAAAGGGTGCATAGGCACCCTTTCTTTTGTCTGTATTGATAACGCCACGACATTATTAACGACTTGTGAATTCCGCAGCAAGACAAATTCCGTTTTAAAGCGTTAACTTTCGTATTTATATCTCGCGACAATAAAATACTCGTGGGGTTTCTTACACCGTTTGAATTTGACACTCTATCAGAGGAAACTTTATGAACATTACCATTGTTGGCACGGGCTATGTCGGCCTTGTAACAGGGGCATGCCTTGCAGAATTCGGAAACAATGTATTATGTATCGACACCGACGATAAAAAAATTGCTGCACTTCGTAATGGAAATGTTCCAATATATGAACCGGGATTGAATGCCATAGTTGCGGAAAACTTACAGGCAGAACGGCTTCAATTTTCTACCGATATTTCAAAAGGTGTTGAGTTTGCTGAGATAATCTTTATTGCTGTCGGAACACCACCGGATGAAGATGGTTCAGCGGACCTCAAATATATACTTCAGGTAGCTAGTTCTATCGGGGAGGAAATTCAAAATTATCGGGTAATCGTAACAAAATCCACGGTTCCCGTTGGCACCGCCGAGTTGGTAAGTCAGACTATCCATAAGGCCTTGAAGGAACGGTCGTATGAAACAGAATTTAGCGTGGTTTCTAATCCGGAGTTTCTAAAAGAAGGCGCTGCCGTTGATGATTTCATGAAACCTGATCGAATTGTTATCGGTGTGGATGACAAACGTGCTGAAATAAAAATGCGTGAGTTATATGCTCCATTTGCGCGAAATCACGATAAAGTTATGATCATGAACATCGCCTCTGCCGAATTGACAAAATATGCAGCAAACGCAATGTTAGCCACAAAAATATCTTTTATGAATGAGATGTCTAATATTGCAGAGCGATTAGGGGCTGATATCGAGTCAGTGAGACGTGGGATAGGTTCAGACCCTAGAATCGGTTACAACTTTATTTACCCTGGTTGCGGATACGGCGGGTCTTGCTTCCCAAAAGATGTCAAAGCGATCGTCAAGACGGCTGCGGACATCGGCTATCCTGCGAGAATCCTAGAGGCAGTAGAAGAAGTTAATAATTCTCAGAAGTATGTAATTCCAAATAAAATCCGACAGAACCTTGGTGATTCTCTTACAGGTAAGAAATTTGCAATCTGGGGCCTTGCGTTTAAACCAAATACGGATGATATGCGTGATGCGCCAAGCATTATAGTTATAAATGACATCCTCAAGCGGGGCGGGACGATAGTGGCATTTGATCCTGTGGCTCATGAAGAAGCCGCACGAATTTACAAAGGTGTCGAAAACATCAAGTTCAATTCAGAAGATCCATATGATGTTTTAGATGATGCCGACGCACTGGTCCTAGTTACGGAATGGAGTATTTTCCGAAGCCCTGATTACTCCCGAATTAGAAACCTTATGAAAGGAAACAGTATTTTCGACGGTCGAAATGTTTTTGATCCGGTGATGACTAGAAATAATGGCTTCGACTACTATGGGATCGGACGGTAGAACATTGCAGAAATCAGTAAAATTTCGATCGGTATTAAATAATGACGACTAACTTTATAGAGTCATGTTCATCAGTAAAGGTTTTAGTCGCCGGTGATGTAATGCTCGATCGCTATTGGTACGGAAATGTTGAAAGAATATCTCCGGAATCTCCTGTGCCGATTGTTGAGGTAGCCAAGTCGTCGGATTGCCTGGGAGGCGCTGGAAATGTGGCGGCTAACGTTGCTGCACTTAACTCGCATTGTAAATTACTATCAATTATTGGCGAGGATGAAGCAGGGAAACGCATGCTTGAACTTCTGGATAAATCCAATATTCAGTCTAAGCTGCATATTGATCAAGCTATTCGCACCACCGAAAAGTTGCGCATCGTCGCGAGAAATCAACAGCTATTACGTGTAGATTTTGAGGATACACCCGACCACGAAATTTTATCGGCTTTAGGTTCTGCCTATGAAGGTGCACTAGAAAATTGTGATGTTGTTATTATGTCTGATTATGGAAAAGGCGGACTCACTCATATAGCAAGTATGATCCAAGAAGCATGCGCCCGAAATATCCCCGTAGTGGTGGACCCTAAAGGCGCTGATTTTTCCCGATATCGGGGAGCATCCATCATAACTCCGAACCTTAAAGAATTCGCTACAGCCGGTGGAATTATCGTTTCAGAAAAAACAATGGCGGATAGCGCATTGCGGATGATAGATGAATATTCCCTAGGTTCCTTGTTGATTACTCGCAGCAAAGACGGGATGACCCTGTTTCTACCTGATGGGAAACGCATACACAGCCCTGCGACGGCCCGTGAAGTGTTTGATGTAAGCGGTGCAGGCGATACCGTGGTGGCAATTGTTGCGTTATCAATCGCACTGCAAGTTGAACATGATAAAATGCTCGACTTATGCAATCAGGCGGCTGGATACGTAGTGTCCAAGTTCGGAACTGCAGTAATCGAACCATCCTTTTTATTCGATTAAACCCAGGGGTAGTAAATTTCTATGATCGTAGTCACTGGCGGCGCCGGCTTTATCGGTTCAAATCTAATTTCCGGTCTAAATAAGAACGGCTTCGAGAATATCATTCTTGTGGATGATCTAACGCGCACAGATAAAATTAAAAACATATCTGATCTACGCGTTAACGATTATTTGGATAAGCATGAGTTTTTATCGGCTTTAGATCGGAACCAACTTGGTACGGTTAGTAGCATTTTTCATTTGGGCGCGTGCTCCGACACAATGGTGTCTGATGGTCGCTATGTTATGGAGAACAACTTCACCTACAGCAAACAGATATATGAATATTGCCAGGAACATTTAACGCAATACATCTACGCTTCGTCTGCATCTGTATATGGAGCAAATACTGTTTTTGCGGAACACCCCGAAAATGAGCGCCCGTTAAACGCATATGCATACTCCAAATTTCTTTTTGATCGATATGTTAGGAGTAGGGATGCCGACAAGAAGAGTCAAGTAGTTGGATTGCGCTATTTCAACGTTTATGGTTATCGCGAGCAACACAAACCCAAGATGGCCTCAGTTGCATTTCATTTTTATAATCAGTATCGAAAATTTGGAAAAGTAAAACTTTTTGAAGGCAGTGATGGCTACGCAAATGGCGAGCAACGACGAGATTTTGTGTTTGTAGATGACATCGTGTCGGCAAATTTATATTTCATGAACAATCCCGATAAAAACGGTATATTCAACATTGGTACCGGTCAGTGTCGCCCTTTTAATGCTGTCGCAGAGGCAGTTGTAAACACGCTTGCTGAACGTGATGGAAAGGGTTCACGCACACTAGAAGAGATAGTCTCGGCAGGCGAAATTGAATACATTCCAATGCCAGAAATATTGCATGGAAAATATCAAAGTTTTACAGAGGCAAACTTAAGTCAGCTCAGAAGTGTTGGCTACACAAATGCGTTTGCAAGCGTTGAAGAGGGAACCCGACTGTATGTCCAGTGGCTTTTAAAGAATGACGCCGAGGAAGCCTGTCTTGCCTGTCACTGATATTAACTTCAAGCCTGTTTATCAGGCTGATGCTAAAAAATGGTATCTTATATACAGTAAGCCCAAATCTGAACGTATTGCCGAACAGAATTTAAATAAACAAGGTTTTGTAACGTATCTTCCATACATGTCGGCCAGTAAAAAAAGAAATGGAAGACTGGTAACTATTAGTGAGCCAATGTTCCCGCGCTACTTATTTATTGGGCTCGATACAGAAACAGATAACTGGTTGCCTATCCGATCGACGATTGGCGTTTCTATGTTGATTCGCTTTGGTGATAAACCTGCGGTGGTTCCAGATGCGCTGGTTCGTTCGTTTATGCATCGAACAGCCGATAATGGCATTTTAACATCGTTACGACCCAACTATAAAAGTGGTGATCCGGTGCGTATTTTCGACGGTGCGTTTAAAGATTATGAAGCAATATTTTTATCAAAATCAGGCAGCGAACGTGTGTTGTTATTACTAGATATGATCGGTCGTAGAACACGTGTATCTGTTGAAGCACAGAATGTAACCAAGGCGTAGAATAAAAGCATTATTATGAAAAAAGCATTAATAACAGGAATAACTGGACAAGATGGATCCTATTTAGCTGAGCTGTTATTGGATAAAGGTTACGAGGTACATGGCATAAAGCGCCGTGCCTCTTCAATTAACACCGAACGCATTGATCATTTGTACCATGATCAACACGATAAGGAGCACAATAATTTTTTCCTGCATTTTGGCGATTTAACCGACTCGTCAAGTATTGTTAGTGTGATTCAAAGAACTGAGCCGGATGAAATATATAATCTGGCGGCCCAAAGTCATGTGGCTGTATCTTTTGAGGAACCAGAATATACCGCAAACTCCGATGCTCTAGGGGTGTTGCGAATATTGGAAGCGATTCGCTTGTTGGGTTTGGTTGAGAAAACACGGTTTTATCAGGCATCAACTTCTGAGCTCTATGGTTTGGTAAGAGAGATACCACAAACAGAATCCACACCATTTTATCCTCGTTCTCCTTACGCCGCTGCAAAATTATATGCCTACTGGATAACGGTTAATTATCGTGAAGCGTATAATATATTTGCGTGTAACGGTATTTTATTCAATCACGAATCGGAACGACGAGGGGAAACGTTTGTAACTCGAAAAATAACCAGAGCATTTGCACAAATACTATCTGGCACGAGCAATACATTGTACCTAGGGAATCTTGATGCCAAGCGTGATTGGGGACATGCACGCGACTACGTTCGAGCTATGTGGATGATGTTACAGACACAGGCGGCAGAAGATTTCGTTATCGCAACAGGAGAGCAATATTCGGTTCGAGAGTTTGTTACTCGTTCGGCATCAATCCTAGGTTTGGTTTTACAATGGAGTGGTAGTGGAGAAGCTGAGAAGGGCACGGTTGTTGGTTTTTGTAAGCCAGCTGAGTATGTTGATGTTGACGAAAGTTATCGCCAACTCGAGGGTAAGGACATTATAAGAGTAGATCCAAAATATTTTCGTCCTGCAGAAGTAACGACTTTACTGGGTGATGCGAGTTACGCGCATCAGAAACTTGGTTGGGAGCCAGAAACAACTTTTGAAGCACTGGTTACTGAAATGACCAAAAGCGACTACTTAAAATTTCGTCGTTAAAAATAGATTAATAATGGTATTAAGATGATGACTGACCAAACCGTAGTATTGGTTACTGGTGGAGCAGGCTTTATAGGCTCCGCAGTAATTCGAAATTTGCTGACGAAACAGAATGTAAAGATTGTTAATGTTGATTTACTTACATACGCAGGTAACCCCGCAACAATTCGGTCCTTTGATGATCACGAAAATTACTCATTTGAACAGATAGATATTCGCGATGCTGCCGAGGTATCGGCGGTATTCGAAAAGTACGCTCCACAGTATGTAATGCATCTCGCTGCCGAATCACATGTGGATCGCTCGATTGATGGGCCTGCTGACTTCATTTCTACTAATATAGTAGGGACATATACTCTCCTAGAAGCATTCAGATCGGTATATAAATCTGCTGGGGACAAACAGTCAGTTATGAAATTTCATCACGTTTCTACTGACGAAGTATTCGGTAGTTTGGGTGATGAAGGATTATTTACTGAAGCTTCTCCATACCAACCAAATTCACCTTATTCTGCGAGTAAGGCATCATCAGATCATTTAGTCCGAGCGTGGGGTGAAACATATAACCTACCGGTGGTAGTCTCGAACTGTTCTAATAATTACGGGCCTTTTCAGTTTCCGGAAAAGCTTATTCCGGTGGTTATGTCAAAAGCACTATCCGGTGCGCCCATACCGGTCTATGGCGACGGCAAGAACGTACGCGATTGGTTGTTTGTTGGTGACCATGCTGCCGCATTGATAGAGATAATGTTTCGCGGCAACGTGGGAGAGACCTATAACGTAGGAGGAAATGCGGAGCGGACTAATCTGCAGGTTGTCCATACGATTTGCGACGAACTAGAAAAAATTAAGGCATCCGGTCTTGATGGTAGCTATCGAAGTTTGATCGAATTTGTCACCGATAGACCGGGGCATGATTTTCGTTATGCTATTGATGCAAGTAAGCTAAAAAAGGAATTAGGTTGGGAACCGACTGAAACCTTCGAGTCTGGTATTTACAAAACTATCCGATGGTATCTTGATAATCAACCATGGGTTAAAGAGGTTCAGGGCGCTGAAATAAATGCTGGTAGATTGGGATTAGGTGGAAAATAATGAAAGGTATTATTCTTGCAGGTGGTTCTGGAACACGATTGTCGCCAGTAACCAATGTTGTTTCAAAGCAACTGCTACCGGTCTACGACAAACCTATGGTTTATTACCCGTTGTCAGTTTTAATGCTCGCGGGTATTCGTGAAATTTTACTTATTTCCACGCCTGAAGACACCCCCCGTTTTCAGCAACTTCTGGGAGATGGCAAACAATGGGGTGTTCAAATTTCCTACGTCGTTCAGCCCTCACCAGATGGACTCGCACAGGCTTTCATATTGGGATCTGAATTTATTGGTAACGCCCCGTGTGCATTAGTACTTGGAGATAATGTTTTTCATGGCCATGGCTTATCAGGGATCTTGAAATCGGCGGCTACGTTAACAAAAGGAGCGAAGGTCTTTGCGTACGGTGTAACCGATCCCGAGCGATATGGTGTTGTTGAATTTGATGAAAATGATAAAGCACTATCCCTTGAAGAAAAACCAAGTCAGCCAAAAAGTCGGTTCGCGGTAACAGGCCTATATTTTTATGATAATCAGGTTGTTGACTTTGCCAGGGACTTAAAACCATCGGATCGTGGTGAACTTGAAATAACAGATATTAATCGTTTATATCTGGAAAAGAATCAACTTACCGTAGAAGTACTTGGGCGTGGAATGGCCTGGCTCGATACCGGTACCCATGAGTCGTTGTTACAAGCATCAAATTTTATTGAAGCGATAGAAAATCGTCAGGGACAGAAAGTTTGCTGTCCTGAAGAAATAGCGTTTCGCAATGATTTCATCGATCACGAGCAATTTTCAAAAATAGCAAACAGCTATGGAAAAAGCACGTACGGTGCTTATTTAAGAGCAATTTCCGACGAATGAGCGACTCCAATTCCTTTTTAGCGAGAGCACAAAATAAATCCGGTGTTCTTAAAAGTTTATTAACCCATCATGTACTCATTTTCCAACTAACTAAGAGAAGTATCGTTGGTCGATACCGGGGCTCTATTGCAGGTATTGCGTGGTCTCTTGTTATACCGTTACTGATGCTAGCCGTTTATACATTAGTATTTGGGTTTATTTTTCAGTTTCGCTTTAAACAGGGTGAGGGTGGCAGTAATACCGATTTTGCATTATTTCTTTTTACCGGGATTGTGGTTCATGGCTTATTGTCAGAGTGTCTAAACAGGGCTCCCGGCACTATAGTTAATAATGCACAATACGTTAAGAAAATTGTATTTCCAGTGGAGTGTCTAGCCTGGATATCGGTTTTTACAGCACTTTTTCAAACTACAATTAGTATTTTCGTATTAACAGTTTTCTTACTATTGGTGAAAGGAACCATTTATTGGACCGTTTTACTCATACCCTTAATTTTTGCACCACTTGTTATTGTTAGTGTTGGTTTAGTTTGGATAATCGGAGGATTATCCGTGTACGTCAGAGACCTAGCTCAATTGACCGGCGTTCTATCTACTTTATTATTATTTCTCGCGCCAATTTTTTATCCGGTGAGCGCGTTACCTGCAAATTTACAGTCTTTTATTTACATTAACCCAATTGCATTTATTGTTGAACAAACACGTAAAGTTGTGATTGACGGTGTTCAGCCAAATTGGTTTGGACTATTAATTTATAGTGTAATTGCAATAGGTATAGCGGTAGTCGGATTAAAGTTATTTCAACGAATGCGCCGAGGTTTTGCAGATGCACTCTGAGGAAAAAGAGACTTCGATTGAAATAAGTTCAGTTTCAAAAGACTATAAACTCTATGCTCGTCCTGTAGATCGTTTAATTGAAACAATACTTCCCAGAAGTCGTAAACGCCATAAAACATTTGCCGCGTTGCAAGATGTATCTTTTAAAATATATAAAGGCGAAACCATCGGACTTATAGGTCCCAATGGCTCTGGTAAATCTACTTTGCTGGAAATACTTTGTGGCACGTTAAATCAAACAAGTGGAGAAGTTAAAACAACTGGCAGAATCGCCGCTTTGCTTGAATTAGGAGCAGGTTTTAATCCAGAATTTACTGGCCGAGAAAACGTTTACCTTAATTCTTCAGTAATGGGTATACCGCGTTCCGTAGTTGACCAGAAAATGCAGTTGGTTATCGATTTTGCAGATATTGGCGATTATATTGACCGCCCTGTAAAAACTTACTCTAGTGGAATGTATGTGAGACTCGCTTTCGCTGCGGCCATAAATATGGACCCCGAAATTCTCATTGTAGATGAGGCATTGTCGGTAGGAGATCTTAGTTTTCAGCGTAAGTGTTATCGTCATTTCCAGGAATTGCAGCGTTTAGGCGTAACCATCATTTTTGTAACCCACGCAACTGAGCTTATTAGAGCACATTGTCATCGTGCTGTTTATATCGAGAGAGGACATATTAAAGCTGTGGGAGAACCGAGAGATGTAGTGCATGCTTATTTAAATGCATTATTTACTCGACCAGAAACAGCGATTCAGAAAAATTCTGACGATTCTATAAATGATCTATTGAATAGTACTTGCGAAGATCAACCGAGTTACAATTCAACCGAGTACCGTTGGGGAAATCGGAATGCAGAAATTGTTAATTATGAACTCAGCGCTAATAATAGGAAGAATCCATCCTATATAGAAAATGACGATAGTGTATCTATCAGTATGCATGTTCGATATCACTGCACTCTACGTAAAATCATATACGGTTTAACCATAAAAACAGTGGATGGAATTACAGTCTTTGGATCCAATACGAGATTAAGAGAAAATTTCGATATTAGCGTTAATAAAGACCAAGTTGATGTAGTCACTTTTGCATTCAAAAACAATTTGTTACCGGGGGAGTATTTTATATCCTTAGGTGTCGCGGTTGATGACGATAGTGTTGATAATTTAGCCATCGACCGACGCTATGATTTAATACATGTAACAGTCCAAGGGGACGCAAAAGACTTTGGTATTTCTAATATCGGACTTGATATTTCACGTGTTAAGAGCACATCGATAACCGATGCAAATTAGTTGGCAGAATCAGAAATCAGGCGAATGGTCCGTTGAAGACTCTTCGTACCTGGAAATCTCTGAGCGGATGGATGAATGCCATGTCTCATGTGATATACAAACCTATGGTGCAATTTTAGGCGGGGTAAAAGTTACTCCACATCAGGGACAGTACGTATTTCAACTACTTTCTATACGCGTCAGCGTTGAGAAAAATGGGCATGCCCATGAACTAGTTTTTATAGGTGCAGGCGGGCGCGATCTTGGCGTTATGTCGTTTGAACTATTGAGAACAGTTCAAATTAATGGTTACACGTATTTCATTGCCGAAGAGGATGATGCGAGTTTCTCCATAAAGCTACCGAATCAGGATCCAGGTTTAGGCCGTGATTATCATGTAGAGGTTAGGCTACTCTTGTTGGATGATCGTTATTTAGCGAGTTTTAGAAAATATATCGTTAATGCCATACGAGATACCGAACAACGACTAACCAAATCCGAGGCTAGTCTTGAGCAAAATTATTTATTACAACGACGCATTGATTCTGCAGAAAATGAACTGCAAATTATTAAAAGTTCACGCGTGTGGAAAATTGCAGAATTCACTCGAAAACTAGTATATGAGCAAACGTTATCTAAATTTCCAAGACTTCAGCAGCGATTGTTAAACTGGTCTCGCAAACCGGTGCGTAACTCTGAAGGTTCCAGTGGGATATCAGATTTGGGCACTCTTAAACACAACGCACTAAATACAAACCCCCGTGATGAAGCCTATGCGCAGTATCGGCAGACGCTCGAACAACGAAAAATTGGCTTCGTTGAACTGGCAACGCAAATATCGGCGTTTCATAAAAAACCAAAATTTTCAATTGTAATGCCAGTTCACAATACACCGGTTGCGTGGTTGGAAGAAGCCGTTACATCTGTTCTTGCCCAGCGCTACGAAAATTTTGAGCTATGTATCTGCGACGATGGTTCAACTGAATCTCAAACCCTTGCCTATCTCGCTCAACTGCAACATCCTGCCGTACGGATGGTGCGCAGTGAGAAAAGCGGCAATATTTCCGATGCGACCAATAAAGCGATAGAAATGGCAACGGGTGATTTCATCGCATTTATGGACCATGATGATGTGCTGGATGAAGACGCTTTATTCTTTGTTTGTGAAGCGATAAATGGCTGGGATGCCGACATGCTCTATACAGATGAAGACTATATCAGCGTTGATGGGCAATATCACAATCCCAGCTTCAAACCTGATTATTCACCGGATTTATTGTTATCTCATAATTACATCACACATTTCTTAGTCGTCGAACGTGAGTTATTAGATAAGTCGGGGCTTTTAAACTCGGAATTCGATGGTTGTCAGGATTATGATTTGGTTCTACGTCTAACCGAACACGCCAATACGATCATACACGTGCCAAAGGTTTTGTATCATTGGAGACAGTCCGAGAACTCCACCAGTTTACGGGTTGCCTCTAAACCTTATATTCACGAACGTACTAAGAAAATGTTGGCTACTATGTCGCAACGCCGCGCGGAAGAGGTCGAGATACTAAATGGAAATTTACCGCATTTTTTTTACACACGTCGACGAATTAAAAATGACCCATCTGTATCGATTATTGTTCCCTTTCGCGATGAACCACTATTGCTTGAGAAATGCCTAAATAGCATCTTATCTAAGTCGACCTGGACAGAGTATGAAATTGTTGGCGTAAATAATCAGAGTACATCACCATTAACATTTGAATTAATGGATACTTTCTCCAGAAACCCTCGAATTCGGTTCGTAGATTATGATGAGCCATTTAATTTCTCCGCAATCGTAAATTTTGGAGTTAGCCAAGCCTACGGTGACTATATCGTATTACTAAATAACGATATTCAGATTATAACGTGGGACTGGATGGAAGCCATGTTATGCCATGCTCAATCCTCTCACTGTGGAGTTGTGGGTGGAAAATTATTGTACCCTGATAACCGTATTCAACATGCTGGAATTATTGTCGGTATTGATGGTTATGCCGGACATGGACATAAACACTTTACCTGTCATGCACAAGGTTATCTGAATCGAATTCAAATTGTACAAAACGTAGCTGCCGTAACGGGTGCACTTATGATGACCAATCGATCCGTTTATGAGGAAGTTGGAGGTTTTAATGAAAATGATTTTCCGGTGTCGTGCAATGACGTAGATTTTTGTCTAAGGGTTTTAGAAGCCGGATACTGGAATATATATACTCCCTATGCTCAGGCTTATCATTTAGAGTCGGCAAGTCGTGGATATGATTTTACCGAGGAGAAACGTAAACGTTTCGAACAGGAAAAAATCGCGTTTAAGAAACTTCATAGCAATTTCCTGGAATTAGGCGATCCATTTTATAATCCTAGTTTAACGCTTGAGAACGAATCTTTCATGATTCGGAATATTTAATGTCTAGCGTTCGAAGTGACTCGATAGTAGAGTTTTTCGAACCTATGCCAACATCTATTATTGGCGAATCTGCACTTATCGTTTCATTCACTGGATGGCTCCGTTCAACCGACGATAGCTTTCCTGATTTAACGTTTACAATTGATAAAGGAGCTGTTCAATCAATAACGTTAGGCGAACCAATACCGGGTACTCTCAGGCTCGAAAATACATCTGAAATAGTTAAGTGGATTGGCTTTTCCGGTTTAATTCATCTACCCAAAGCAGCTATTGGCTTTATTCACAATGTCTGTATTAGCATCGCCGGTGCTGATTATTCAGATGAATATTACTACAACATAGAACGGCAACAACCAGACGGACCTGTGTTGCCAAATACTGATTCAGTTATTGCTATATGCATGGCCGTTTACAATCCGCCTAAAGATGTTTTCGCTCGACAAATTTCCTCAATTATTGATCAAGACCGTTCTGACTGGATCTGTATTATAAATGACGATGGATCAAACCCAGAATCCGTCGAATTAATACTACAGACAGTGGAGAACGATTCTCGATTCTACTATTTTCGAAACTCCAGCAACCTGGGCTTTTACTCGAACTTCGAAACCGCATTAGCCAGAGTACCTGACCATATCAGTTATATTGCCCTGGCAGACCAGGATGATTATTGGTATCCCCATAAGCTATCAACCCTAAGCAAAAAAATGCGAGAAGGGTGCCAACTAGTATATTCTGACCTTAAGATTGTAGACGAATCAGGTATACCCCAGTCCGAAAGCTACTGGGGTTATCGACTAAACGAATACAAAAATTTAAAGTTAATGCTCGTGGCAAATACGGTTACTGGAGCTGCTGCTATGTTTCGTAGAGATTTACTCGAGACTATACTCCCATTCCCGGCAAAAATTGGCGACTCATTCCATGATCATTGGCTGGCTTGTGCGGCATTGGCACGGGGTAAGATAGGCTACATTGACTCACCACTATATGATTATTATCAATATGGCAGGAGTATTATTGGTCATTGTGATTTTAGTGTCGACAACAGTAAACCTTTTCCATGGCGTTGGTATCAGCTTCTTAACCCAATTAATATGCGAAATTTAATGCGTCGATTTATCGGCTCGTCATTGGCGATTTATTGGTTCGAATGTCGAAGAATTTCTCTAATCTGTGCAAACCTGAAAGCGAGAAGAATAAAAGACGCTAACAACAGCCTTACACTATTCAAAGGAGGACAGTCCTCTATTTGGAAGCTACTTATTTTGCATTTTAGCGTAAGCAAAATTAAGCGGATAACCAATCACGCGGAACTAAGACTTGCTCGTGCATATCTGGTATATATCAGCAGCCGCTTTTTGTATCGAATAGGTATAAAGCAAAAGCCGCGAATCAACCAATAGTAAACATACCGGATATCGAAAATGCTTGCAAAGTTGCTTGTAAAATTAGCCAATTCTAGACTTGGCGTACCTGCAAAATCCTTAATGCGACGGTTGCAGGAAACCTATTATAACGCTGAAGTTTTAAGCCGTCCGGTAACAAAGATTGCGCCGCTTAGTGTAAACGTATCCGCTAGCGCAAAATCTAGGGTAAATATTTTAATACCAGAGATAAATTTTGCCCGTTTTTATGGCGGCTATATGGCAAAATTCCATCTAGCCCGAAAACTAGTTGAAGCAGGGCACTCTGTAAGAGTTATCACTGTTGATCAATGCGTTCGCGATATCGATTCATGGAAACGGGATATCGTGGAATATGAAGGAATTGAAGACATATTCGACAAAATTGAAGTGGAATGTTGTTTCGACAGAAATAATCGAATTGAAGTCTCTCCGAACGACGTTATTATAGCGACCACATGGTGGTCAGCTTATATTGCCAATGCTCTAGTGAAAGAGATCGGATCACAAGAGTTTATTTATCTGGTGCAGGAGTATGAACCATTCACGTTTCCGATGGGCTCGTACTATGCACTGGCCAATGAAAGCTATGCATTTCCCCACCGCGCATTTTATTCAACAGAATTATTGCAGGAATATTTTCAAAATAACAATGTAGGCTGGTTGCATAATACCGTCGAAGACCGCTCAGATCATTATGAATATTTCGAAAATGCAATTATCGATTACCCTGAACGAACCGAAATTAAGAAACGTGCGTCCCGAGAACGTAAATTACTTTTTTATGCGCGACCGGAACCCCACGCCGCAAGAAATATGTTTGAAACTGGGTTTTTGGCGTTATCTAAGGCCATTGAAGACGGTGTTTTTGATTCGGGCAATTGGTCATTCCACGGTATAGGGTCTTCTCATGGAGATATTCCGTTACCAAAAGGTAAAAAATTAGAAATGTTGGGAAAGTTTGGTTTAAGCGAATACAAATCTACGTTACTTGAATATGACCTAGGCCTCGCACTGATGTACACTCCACATCCAAGTCTGCTGCCACTCGAACTTGCATGTGCGGGAATGCCGATTGTTACAAATACCTGCATGAACAAGACGGTAGATAAATTACGTGCATTATCGATTAATATGCATGTAGCGGCTCCCTCTGTTGAAGGAGTGGCAAACAAACTCGCAGCTGCGGTGAAATATGAACCAGATTTATCTTCTCGATACATAGGTTCAAAGGTTAACTGGGCTCGAAACTGGGAAGACGCGTTGGATCATCGGCGTATGTCAAAGTTAAATGAGTGGATTACCTCAATTCGGAGTCACTAAAGACCGTGCAACATTCTCATTCAGCACATTATTCATCGGAAGACTTAAGTCATCTCCCGATTCCTGAGTTATCAGTCGTTCTGCCTGTTTACAATGAGGAAGAGAACTTAATTGAGATGCACCGGGAATTGGTTGAAGCACTTGTCGGCATATCCCATGAAATTATTTTTGTGGATGACGGTAGTTCTGACACTTCCGTGGCGGTACTTAGAGACATACAGTCTCAAGATCAAAATGTTCGTGTGGCGGTGTTTCGTCGAAATTTTGGTCAAACGGCTGCTATGTCGGCTGGCTTAGATTTATCAAGAGGTAAAGTGGTTGCAACCCTTGATGCTGACCGTCAGAACGATCCTGCAGACATACCGGCGATGATGCGAAAGCTCGATGACGGATTCGATATGGTATGCGGGTGGCGACATCAGCGTCAAGATGGATTCTTATTTCGTCGATTACCATCAATTATTGCCAACAAGATAATTTCATCGACAACCGATGTAAAACTTAACGATTACGGTTGCACTCTGAAGGTGTTGCGTTGTGAAGTCGCTAAGCAAATAAAACTATATGGTGAAATGCACCGATTTATACCTGCAATCGCCAGTTGGGTAGGTGTTCGAATAGCCGAGGTAAAGGTAAATCATCGAGCACGTACTGCAGGGATTTCAAAGTATGGCATTTCACGAACTTTTCGGGTTATTCTGGATTTAATGACTGTAAAGTTCTTGCTGAGTTACTCCGCTCGACCGATTCAACTGTTTGGCTCGATTGGCATGATTTCCGGCGTTTCTGGAACGCTACTTGCGCTGTGGCTAACGATGGAACGCATTTTCTTCAATATTGCATTAGGAGACCGCCCATTATTACTGTTTGCAATCCTACTTATCTTTATTGGTCTGCAATTTATTACCGTTGGCTTACTCGCGGAGATGCAAACTCGCACGTATTTCGAATCCCAGAATAAGCCTACCTATTCGATTCGCGAATTAATTCAATCGGAACCCGCTGATTGAGCGACGGCACATCTTATCTAAAGACAGCTGTAATTATTGTCAATTACAACTCAGGAACCTATTTAAAGGAGTGTTTGGATGCAATGGAACATCAAACACGGGTTCCCGAACGACTAATTGTTGTCGATAATGCCAGCACAGATTCATCAGAATCTGTTATGGAAAACAGACCTGATTGGATACAGTTAATACCACTGGAAGTCAACACAGGATTTGCCAGGGGAAACAATATAGCGCTTTCTTACCTGCTAACTTACGACTATATAGCATTGCTTAACCCTGATACTTTACCCGATAAAGACTGGTTGAAGAATCTTTTAGCCGCGACACAGCGTCACAATACGATCGATTGTTACGGTAGTAAAATGCTTGAAATGGACCCTAAGTCGGTAGATGGAACAGGGGATAGTTATCACGTTAACGGCTTGTACTGGCGACGCGACAATGGTCGAAAGGTAGGTAGTGCTGCTAACACCGAGTCGGAAATTTTCTCCGCCTGCGCAGCAGCATCGCTATATCCAAGAAAATCACTAACCGATCTATTAGGGTTTGATGAAGACTATTTTTGTTATTCGGAAGATATAGATTTAGGCTTTCGCTTACGTAATCGCGGTAGTAAGTTTTGGTATATACCGGATGCTATCGTCCAACATGCAGGTTCTGGTACGACCGGACGTCATAGTGATTTTTCGATCTATTATGGCCATAGAAATCTGGTGTGGACCTACGTGCAAAACATGCCCGGCAAATATTTTTGGATGTATCTTCCACAACATCTTTTGCTGAATATCGTCTCCATTATTGTGTTTTGTATTCGCGGTCAATCGCGTGTTATTTTAAAAGCTAAATGGGATGCACTGTGTGGCCTGAGAAGCGCGTTTTCAAAAAGAAAACTTAACCAATATATGCGTTTAGTTTCCAGTAAAGAACTAATAAGAACAATGAAAAAGGGTTGGATAAGCCCCTACTTGAATCGGCATGAGTAAAAACTTCGCTAGCGCCGTTGTTGTAAATTATAATGCAGGGCGACTGCTTGCACGATGTGTTGAAGCATTAATCAGCTCAACCGTAAGAGTTGAAGTCATCATCGTTGATAACGCCTCATTTGATAATAGTGTAGAGTTATTGCCGGCTGACAAAGTTACCCTAATTAAAAATAACGAAAACCTAGGCTTTTCTAAAGCCGTTAACCTCGGTGCCCAAAAGGCGACGACAGATCACTTAGTAGTAGTGAACCCCGATTGCATTGTCGCAGCAAACTGTATAGAGCAACTGATCCAAGAGCTACAACATTCAGAAACTGGGCTGGTTGGTGGTCTCGTATTAAATCCTGATGGGTCGGAGCAGCGTGGATGCAGGCGATATGAACCTTCGACTATTCGAGCGGGCTTACGTGTATTACAACCTGTTTTGAAAGTGTTTGGAAAAACCAGTAATTCTATCGACCGTACAAGGGAAGCAATACCGGAGTCGCCAATATCAGTCGATGCAATTTCCGGTGCATTATTTGGTATTTCGCTTAGTTATTTCCATGAGTTGAATGGCATGGATGAAGGCTATTTCCTTCATTGTGAAGACCTCGACCTTTGTCGTAGGGTGAGAAATTCCGGACGTAAAGTGAAATTTCATCCCCATGCAATAGCCGTTCACCAAAAGTCCAGTTCAGGTGGTACAAATCCCACACGCGTGGAGCGATTCAAGCATTCTGGTATGACACGATACTATCGAAAGTTTACATCTCATGGAGGATTAGACCCTCGCTTTTGGTTTATCTGGATCATCGTTTGGGTACGATGGCTGTGTATTGCTCTGCTAAATGTTTTCCAACGTGGGAAAAAATCGAACAAATTGACTGATAGTTTATCCAGCATCAATGAATTTCAGTTAAATACGTCTAAGCCGATTCTAATAATCCTAGGCGCAAGTTCTCAAATTGGTACATATCTTTTAGATCTAGATAGTGCAAAGAAATATAGAATACTTGCGGTAAGCAGGGACGCTCAGTCACAGTTATCAACAGACAGTATCTGGTGGATCAAGCCAGAGGGTATTGCTTCCGTTATACAGTTTTTAGATAAACCTTTGTGCCACTGGATCCATCTTGCGCCTATTTGGTTAACGGCTTCATTTTCCAATGCCATAAAAGTTTGCCAGCCGTCCAGAATAGTAGCCGTAAGCTCCAGTAGCATTATTACCAAAAAGAACTCCAGTTCCAAAAAAGATCTGTCTATCGTGCAAAGGCTAGAGGCAGGCGAAAGTAGTATTCAACAACTGTCCGAGGAACTGAATAATTCATTTACGATATTTAGACCAACCATGATCTACGGAAATACACAAAATACCAATGTGTTCTTTCTTGAAAAAATAATTCGTCGATTTGGTATTTTCCCAATTGTGGGACAAGGTTGTGGAAAACGGCAGCCGGTACATGCAGAAGATATTGCTAAAAGCTGTATCGATGTTATTGCCAATAAGGATACATTCAATAACCATTACATACTTAATGGTGGTGAGACATTTACGTTTAAAGATCTGCTCACCCGAATCTTTTCACATACGGGAAGAAAACCCCGTTTCTTTAAAATACCAAAATCAACCTTGCGTGTAATATTGTCGATTTGTAGTAAAATTCCTGTCATGGATTTCCTTACTGCAGATATGGTCGATCGTATGGATGTCGACCTAGCATTCGATTCCCGTAAGGCAAAAACTGATTTTAATTATGCGCCTCGTAAGTTTGAACTAATGCGCCAAATAAACGATCGATATATGAACGGTTAGACTCGTATGTATATACTATATTTCTCAAGTTTAGCTATCGTTTTCTGTTGTGCGGCACTCATGACAAAAATGATGTTGGAAAAAGAGATATTCCACAGAGATGTGCCAAACTCTAGAAGTATGCATCAAGCAATTACTCCTCGAGGTGGCGGATTGGCCATTATTATTGCATCGGTAGTCGGTTTTTTACTCGTCACACTATGCACATCATCGTACTTTCAAGATTATTTGTTTTGGTGCGTCGGCCCACTGCTAGCCGTGACTGCAATAGGCTGGCTTGACGACCATAAAGATCAATCAATTGCGATTCGACTCGGTGTTCAATGTACGGCGGCAATGGTAGTTAGCTATGTTGTCCTTGATCATTCAGGAAACTTCTCGAATGTAAATTTATTGTTTATCGCCGCTTTTATCTTCGCAAGTTTTGTCATAGTCTGGTACATAAATCTTTTTAACTTCATGGACGGACTGGATGGTATAGCGTCATGTCAATCCATTATCGTTTGCCTAACATTCGCATATTGGTTTTGGTCTGCAAATGCCTATCCACTGGCATTACTCAGCGGGTTAACAGGAGCCGCAAGTGGTGGATTCCTCATCTTTAATTGGTCCCCTGCGAAAGTGTTTATAGGGGATGTTGGAAGTCTATCGTTAGGTTTCTTAATGGGTACATTTTCTTTATGCGCCACATTACTCTTTGACATCCCGTTGGTAGCAAGTCTTGTTATAATGGCAGTCTTCTTATTCGATGCAACCTACACATTGTTAAAACGAATGTTAACTAAGCAGAAATGGTGGCGTGCCCACCGAAGCCACTTATATCAACGTGCGGCTAATTTCATGAATCATCGCTCCATCGTTATGGTGACAGTTATGATTAATCTATGTTTGTCGATAGTAGCGACCTGGTACATATCAGAACGAAAATTTGGAGTGCTTTTGCTGCTGTTTGTGGTTGCCGCATTATATTGCCTTGCATTATTGATAGAGAAAAAGGATTCAACTGCGGTGGCCACTAACTGATGACACTCCTTTTCCGTAAAATGGCCGCATATTTTTTAAATCTACGCAACCGATGGAAAGTGTTGGTACATGACACGATAATGATTCCGGTTGCGTGGATTCTTGCATTTTGGGTTCGATTTAATCTTGATACCATTCCGCCTTTATTTCTCTCAGAAGCGATCAATTTAATCCCGACGGTAATAGTAATTCACCTTGCAACGTTTATGTTCTTCGGTGTTCACCGAGGCGTTTGGAGGTTCATTTCTTTACCAGATCTCGTGCAGCTGATTAAATCTGTTGTAGTTGGAACTTCACTGGTTGCCATATCGATCTTTTTTGTTACACGTCTAAACTTAGTTCCCCGGTCTGTATTTATACTGCACGGCCTAATTTTAATGGCCATGGTTGTTGGACCACGTATTATCTATCGGTTACTCAAAGATCGTCATATCAGTAGCGCAGCGGAAAATAGAGTGCTTGTTGTTGGAGCAGGTACGGCCGGTGAAATGTTAGTGAGGGATTTGCTTCGGGCAAGACCGAGAGTCTACGAGCCCGTTGCATTTGTAGACGACGATGGTGATAAACAGGGAAAGGATATTCAGGGGGTACGAGTGCTTGGCACATCGGCCACAATTCCGTTGCTTGTTGATGAGTTAAATATTGATCGAGTGATAATCGCAGTACCCACTGCAACAGCGGAGGAAATTCAAACCATCGTTCAATGGTGTGAAAAAGCGTCGGCTCCTTTTCGCATTCTTCCGCGACTACACTCTGTTGTACATGGTGAAATTAGCAGTAGTGATTTACGACCGGTAGAAATTGATGATCTGTTGGGTAGGAAGCAAGTTTCACTTGACTGGGAATCTATAAGCACGGGCTTAACCGGGAAAGTAATCTTAGTCACCGGCGGTGGAGGCTCTATCGGTAGCGAACTTTGTCGTCAAATAGGCAGGCTGGAACCTGAAGTATTGGTCGTTGTAGAACAAAGTGAGTTTAATTTATATTCCATTTCCCATGAGCTTGGGCGACAACTCCCAGGTCTTTTAATTAAGTCATTATTGCTTGATGTTCGCGATCGAAATGCCGTATTCGCCTGTATAGAACAATATAAACCTGATGTGGTTTTTCATGCTGCGGCATATAAGCACGTACCATTATTGCAGGAGCAGGCTCGCGAGGCCGTGAGGAATAATGTTTTAGGCACACGAAATGTAGCAGATGCAGCAACGTTTCACTCGGTTGGTACGTTCGTACTCATTTCAACAGATAAAGCCGTAAACCCAACCAGCATTATGGGCGCCAGTAAACGTGTAGCAGAAATATATTGTCAGGCGCTTAATGTCAAAACTTCGACTAAATTAATTACCGTGCGCTTTGGAAACGTTCTAGGGTCCGCTGGCAGCGTGGTACCGTTATTTAGAAAACAAATTGAAGAAGGCGGTCCCGTTACCGTTACTGATGAGCGGATGACTCGCTATTTCATGAGTATACGGGAAGCAAGCCAGCTCATACTTCAAGCAAGTATTGCCGGCGCTGGTGGGGAGATCTTTGTACTGAATATGGGTGAACCCATTAAAATTTCCTTCTTAGCCCGACAAATGATATTGCTGTCGGGGAAGCGTCCAGACGAAGATATTAAAATTGAGTATATTGGGCTTCGTGACGGTGAAAAACTGTATGAAGAGTTATTTCATCTGGAAGAACCCCTTGCCGACACAGATTATGAAAAGTTGCTTTTAGCGCAAAGTCGTAGTGTTGATTTTGACGCAGTAAATGTTTGCCTGAATACAATTTCTGACGCAGTAAACGTCTTCGACAATCAACGTTTGTATGATCTTATCAGTCAGTTAGTTCCTGAATACGACGATAGCCTTAAACGAGGAGAGCCCAAAATATGATCCATCCAGTAATTCTATGTGGCGGTTCCGGTACACGAATGTGGCCTTTGTCGCGTTCGTATTTTCCTAAACAGTTTCATTCTATTCAAGGTAATAGAACATTACTTGAAGATACTATTCTGCGTATTGATGGACTAACTGATGTAGGTACGCGCCTGGCCATATGTAACGAGCAATTCCAGTTTATGACACAAGATCAGTTTGCTGATATGGATCATGAGAATTTTAAGCTACTAATAGAACCCTGTGCACGAAACACCGCACCGGCTATTGCCGTAGCAGCAAAATGGATTATTGATAATTTTGGATCGGGCTTAATGTTGGTAATGCCTGCTGATCACGTAGTTAAAGACGTTAAGGTTTTTCTAAATGCAGTAACTGAAGCTAGAGCCCATGCCAACGAGGGAAACTTAATTACTTTTGGAGTAACACCGGATTCTGCTGAAACAGGATATGGCTATATAAAGGCAGGGAGTAAGATAGAAAATAGTATCGTAGAAGTTGATCAATTCGTTGAAAAGCCGGATTTAGAAACGGCTAAACACTTTTTGGCCTCTGGAGACTATTTTTGGAATAGTGGAATATTTCTATTCGATTGTCGGGCTTGGCTCAGTGCTTTGGAACAATACGCCCCAGAAATATACAGCAACTCATTGCTGGCGATTGAAAATGCTGTGGATTCTGATTTTGGGTTACTACTCGATCAACATCACTTTGATTTGTGTCCATCGGATAGTATTGACTACGCCGTGATGGAACACGCGAGCAATGTGTCCATGATGCCGTTAGATGCAAATTGGCAAGATGTAGGTTCCTGGAAAGGTGCCTGGAAGGTTTCAGAGCATGATGACGATGGAAATGCACAACGGGGCGATGTTTATTTAAATGATGTTAAAAACTCTTATGTGCATTCCGATGGGCGCTTAGTGGTCGTGAGTAAACTGAGTAATGTTGCGGTTATTGATACAAAAGATGTTACCTATATTACTGATATCGATGAGTCACAAGAGGTTAAAAGTGTTGTTTCTGCTTTAAAGAAACAACAACGAGTAGAGTTGGATTTTCATCGACGTGTTTATCGGCCATGGGGCTCATTTGAAGGAATTGATTCGGGACCTGGCTTTCAGGTTAAACGACTTAGCTTAAATCCAAAAGCTGAAATTTCACTTCAATATCATCACAAAAGATCTGAACATTGGGTTGTTGTAGCGGGTACCGCGCTGGTTCAGAAAGGTGAGCAGGTGTTCGAACTTAATATTAATGAATCGGTGGATATCCCGGTCGGCACAAAACACAAACTGTCAAATCTATACGATCAAACACTTGAAATAATTGAAGTTCAAACCGGAAGCTATCTTGGAGAAGACGACATTGTCAGAATTGAAGATAAGTACGGACGTATTAAGGAAGAGCATAGTTGATCGGTATCATCGGCGGTAGCGGTGCTTACGCAATACCGGATATGCAAGTAATTCGAGAGAATTCAATTAAGACAACCTTCGGCAATCCTTCAGCGAAACTTTTATTCGGTCAGTTAGGTGAGAGCAATATAATATTTTTGCCTCGTCATGGCAGCGGACACAAGATTCCTCCTCATGCAATTAATTATCGCGCAAATATCCGTGCACTATACGATTGTGGTGCTCAATGTATCATTTCATTAAATGCTGTAGGAGCTATAAGTGCAGAATTAAAAGCACCGGATTTGTGTATTCCAGAGCAACTAATTGACTATACATATGGCCGTGATCATACCTTTTTTGATGGCAGTAACGGTGTTGTGGAACATATTGATTTCACCCATCCATACGATGAAAATGTGCGTCAAGCATTGCTTTTGGCAGCGAGTAAATTAAATCTTAGATTTCGTGGCAATGGGGTATATGCTGTAACTCAAGGACCAAGGCTTGAATCTGCATCTGAAGTAAATCGACTTGAACGTGATGGAGCGGATATAGTAGGCATGACAGGTATGCCTGAGGCAGCTCTCGCCCGAGAACTCGGTATACCTTATGCTTCTATTTGTATTATTGTTAATCCTGCCGCTGGAAGATCTCAGGAACCAATAACAATGTCGGCAATATTAGAACATCTCGACAATGGTGTAGCTAATGCTCTCACCGTTATTCGTTCTGCGTTGCCTATTCTATCGCGTCATCAATTGGCCAAACACTAATTATCGCGCCGATATTCGAACTGTCCAGGTAGTGTAAATCAGTAAGTTTTACACGTCGTTTTTCATCGAGATAGTAGGCAATTTCAATTGCCGTCGGAACATCCTGTACTACCTCACCAAAACTATTAACTATAGGAGCTGCGACCAATTCCGGGTCGCTAAATGGCACATACTTCAACAATACGTCTACGTAGAGTAGCGGAGAATGATAAAAGCGTAACGTTCCACTTAAACCACTCCCATCATCGCCAATAGTAAGTGCAGATATATCGATATACGGTGCATCTGAGATTAATGGCACTTCCTGACGCCAGGTTACATGTTGTAATACAGCATATGAAGGGTCGCGGTTTAGATTTTCTACTAGGCCTTGCATCTTTCCGAGAGAAACAGGTAGAGGAGTTATAGACCCTGTCCGACTACTAAGTTTTTGCAACTTTTCATTCAATTTAGCATGCCGCTCGGATCCGTGGCGTGGAAGCTCAGTGCCAGGGTTTCCATTATTTAGAAATACGACAATTTCAAGGTCATATTCATTTGCCTTAAGATTTGAACTGACGACCAGCAATACGAATACACCGGATAATAATACTAAGGTACGAAGTTTCTTTTTCATGCCACTATTTTACCGGATCTAGAGATTAACAGTACCATTTGATTGCTAGTCATTGATGTTAACTTCCAGCAATCTGAGAATTTCATCACATGCGACAATGCGTTCTTCCACGTCTTCACCCAGTTTTGTAACATTTAAGATAAAAGCTCCAGCCATTCGGTATTTACCTGGTTTTGATTGAATAAGACGAATAATGTTTTCCGGTTCTACACGATTGTCGTTACTGAAGTTTAATGAGCCGCTTTCACCGGTAAAAGAAATTTTTTCGATTCCAAGCTTACCTGCACGATGACTTAACCCGGTTACTTCGAACAATTTTTTAGCAGGATCGGGTAATAAACCGAAACGATCAATTATTTCCACCTGCAATTCTCTAAGAGCAACCGAGTCAATTGCGGCGGCTATTCGCTTATATAAAACTAATCGAACATGAACATCGGGTACGAAATCGGATGGAAGTAGGGCGGTGCAACCAAATTGCACATCGGCTGCTCGAACAGGTAACTGCAATGTAGGTTCTTTGCCTTCGGCCCGTTCTTTATGCCGAGTAAGTTCTTCTACGGCGCGGTTAAGATAATCCGAAAACAGAGTGAACCCAACCGTATCAATCGTACCGCTTTGAGATTCGCCGAGTAGCTCACCCGCGCCACGAATTTCTAGATCGTGAGATGCTAGGGTAAAACCTGCGCCCAAGTTTTCCATCGATTCAAAGGCATCCAGTCGTTTTTTGGCATCGGCAGTAATGGCGCTCGCATCGGGAACCAATAGATACGCAAATGCCTGATGATGAGATCGACCGACACGACCTCGTAACTGATGCAGTTGGGCAAGGCCAAATCGATCGGCGCGATTAATGATGATCGTATTAGCCGTAGGGATATCAATTCCACTCTCAACTATCGTTGTACACAGCAATACGTTGAATTTTTGGTGATAAAAATCACGCATGGTGCGCTCGAGTTCAGCGCCCCCCATTTGCCCATGACCCACTTCTATTTTTGCCTCTGGCACAATATCCATTAGCTGGTCACGCATCCACTCAATTGACTTAACTTCGTTGTGAAGAAAGTAAACCTGTCCTCCACGATGGGTTTCACGAAGAATAGCCTCGCGTATCAACGCATTGTTAAAAGGTCGAATAAATGTTTTTATCGATAGCCTGTCTACCGGTGGTGTTGCGATAATCGAAATACCACGCATGCCGGCCATTGCCATATTAAGTGTTCGTGGAATTGGCGTAGCACTTAAGGTCAGAATATCGACCTCACTACGGAGTTTCTTGAGTTGTTCTTTTTGTCTAACACCGAAACGATGCTCTTCGTCGATAATGAGCAATCCAAGGTTCTTAAATTTTATATCCGGTTGCAATAGACGATGGGTACCCACAACAATATCCGGATATCCATTTTGAAGCGAAGCAACCAGTTTTTCGACGTCTTTTTTCGAGCGGAATCGAGATATTAGCTCGACTTCGATTGGCAAATCAGCAAAACGATCCTGAAATGTTTGAAAATGTTGTTGTGCTAGAAGGGTCGTGGGCACCAGCATTGCCACTTGTTGCTTATTGTGTACAGCCACGAACGCCGCACGCAGGGCCACTTCGGTTTTGCCAAAGCCAACGTCACCGCAGACCAAACGATCCATTGGCTTTTTGTCTGCCAGATCATTAAGTACTTCTTCAATAACCTGATTTTGGTCCGGGGTTTCTTCAAATGGGAAACGATCGCGGAAATCTCGATACGCTTCAACAGGAATGGGCATGGACTGCCCAACTCGAGATTCTCGAAGCGCAGCCAATTCAAGGAGCTCTGCGGCTATATCGTAGGCCTTTTGGCGGGCTTTCTTTTGCGCTTTTTGCCAAACGTCGGAACCCAGTTTATGCAAGGGCGCAGAGTCAGTGTCTCCCCCCAGGTAACGGCTTACTCGATCAAGAGAAAGTATCGGCACATAAAGCTTATCGGTGCCTTTGTAACGTATTAATAAAAACTCGTTTTCTTCCCCGGCAATACCTAAAGTAACGAGACCCATGTAGCGACCAATGCCGTGGTTTTCGTGCACCACTGGATCATCTATCTGCAACTCAGCCAACGATTTTATGATGGTTTCGGGATCGCGATTTCGACCACTTCGACGGCGCCGTTGGAAAACTTTGTCCCCATAGAGTTGGGTTTCGGTAATAACTTGAATATTCAGCTCTGGAAAGCTGGTTCCGCGTTCAATTCCGGCAACGACAATTCCCAACTCGTTGTTATTGTCCGATAAGAAATCATGCCAGTCAGTTACTGCAGTAGTAATGAGTTCATGACCGATGAGTACCGACTCCAATGCTTCTCGTCGACCAACCGTCTCTACAGCCAATAGAATCCGATACTTACTCGTATTCAAGGTATTGACGAGGTTCTTGTAGGGAAATTCACTGCGTGGTTCAACTACCGGATTCTCACCGACTAAAGTGTCGAATTTTAATGTACGGTTAGATTCGTCTTGATGAAGACGTATCACCGGTCGTTCGGAAAGCTGATGCTCTAATTCGCCCGATTTGAGATAAATGCTATCAGGAGGTAACACTCTTCGGTCGGGATCGAGTCGGCAATTCTCGAATCGATCAACCACCTCAGCATGAAAACGCGCAGATTCGTCCAATAAGCCGTGATCGCAAACCCAATGGGCTTGTTTGCTAACATAGCTAAACAGCGTATCCGTGTGATCAAAAAACAATGGAAAGAAAAACTCAATTCCAGCTATGGTATTGCCATTACTTATTTCGGCATATACCGGTTGTTTCATCGGGTCGCCGTCAAAACGTTTTCGAAAATTTTGACGAAAGGTCTTAATAGCTTCTTCATGCATCGGGAACTCCCGCGCCGGTAGAAGGGATACATGATCAAGTTTTGCAGTAGATAATTGATTCTCTGGATCAAATTGACGTAATGAATCTATCTGATCATCAAATAAATCAATTCGAATGGGTAATTCAGAACCCATTGGAAACAAATCCACAAGCCCGCCACGCACCGCATATTCACCGGGAATGGCAACTTGGCTAACAGAATAATAAGCCGATTGCTGCAGGCGCCGGCGAAATTCGTCGATATCGATTCTCTGGCCAACCTTTAAATCAACGGTTTGTCCTAATACATAATCGATTGGGGGTAAACGTTGCATTAAATTTGCCGCCGATATCAGCAAAATTCCCGTGCCTGATTCGGGCAAACTTGCAAGCACACGAAGCCGCTCAGAAATTATATCCTGATGGGGAGAGAAAAAATCATAGGGTAGACATTCCCAATCTGGAAATACTGAGATAGGAACATCATTAATATCTGCAAAGAAACGCAATTCCGTTTCCATTATCGTTAAACGCCGCGCATCACGGGTAACAATAATTGTGGGATACCTTGAAGTTTTTGCTGCCTGCACGATGGCCAGACTTTCCGCACATCCCTTGAGACCGGACCAGCCAATGTGATTGTTTTTTTCAGTAGGTACGGGTGGCGTTAATATAGAATGTTGCACAGGACGTTAATATGTTCGGTTTTACGTTGAAGTTATAAAAAAGTCGGCGATTTTATCCTCTAACGATTACAATTAGAAATCTGATTTATAAAAAAGCGTAAATAATTGATGTGAAAATCTGGGCATTTATCCCTGCAGGTGGCGTTGGAACAAGAATGGGCGCCGCCATGCCGAAACAATATCTCCACCTTGGCGGACAACCCCTTGTACAACGTAGCATTAATAAGCTCAATGCGCATAAGAGAATACATGCGGTCGTTGCAGGAATTTCTAAGCATGATACGTATTGGGAATCTCATTCCATATCCGGTGTATCGGCGGTAACATGGGCCGGTGATGAACGCGCTAATACCGTTTTAGCAGGATTAAACAGACTAATCGAATTGGCCCATAAAGACGATTGGGTTATGGTTCATGATGCAGCACGCCCCTTAGTAGAAGAAGCAGATATAGATCGTCTGGTGCAGCACGGAATGAAAACAGATGATGGAGGTTTACTCGCTATTTCTGTAACCGACACAATAAAACAAACAGACAATGCTCGAATTATTACCCGTACTCTTGAGCGCTCAAATATCTGGAGAGCCGCAACACCGCAAATTTTTCCGCTCCGTTTATTAAATCGATGTCTTCAACAGGCGATCGATGACAAAGTCGTAATTACAGACGAGGCCAGTGCTATGGAACATGGCGGCTATAAGCCACTGGTTATTCCGTGCGATTCAAACAACA
This sequence comes from uncultured Gammaproteobacteria bacterium, assembly GCA_905478855.1. Classification (GTDB taxonomy): domain Bacteria; phylum Pseudomonadota; class Gammaproteobacteria; order Arenicellales; family CAJQKF01; genus CAJQKF01. The sequence continues at coordinate 7,470 of CAJQKF010000017.1, read as the reverse complement.
TTAAAATAACAACACCGGATGATCTAGAATACGCTCATTGGGTTCTAAAACGTAAGGAGTCACTATGAGAATTGGCCATGGCTATGATGCTCACCGTTTTGCAAAGACCAGAAAATTAATACTAGGTGGAGTACTAATTCCACATCATTCCGGACTAGATGGTCACTCCGATGCGGACGTATTACTTCATGCCGTATGCGATGCTTTGCTGGGGGCAATGGCAATGGGCGATATTGGTAAACTTTTTCCAGATACAGACTCGGCTTACGCAGGAATTGATAGCCGCAAGTTACTAACTCATGTTGTCGAGAAAGCGAAAGACCGACAATTGATTGTCGGTAATCTTGATGTCACAGTGGTTGCACAGCAACCACGTTTATCGCCCTATATTGATCAGATGCGGCAGAATATAGCTAATGACTGCGGCGTTTCAATAGATCAAATCAACGTTAAGGCAACCACAACTGAAAAGATGGGATTCACGGGTAGAGAAGAAGGAATTGAATCTCATGCCGTGGTCTTGCTTGTCGCCAATTAAAGAGAACCCTGTTGATCACCGTTGCAGAGGCGTGGGAGTGCGCAAATAAACATACGAGGCACCGCTTCCACCATCGTGAGGCATGGCCGGACAAAAAGCCAACACCTGAATTTGTTGTTGGAGAAGGTGATGAACCATCGGGCGTAGTACAGCAATATTATGTTCCGATCGAGAGCCTTTGCCATGAATCACCAATACCACACGGCAATGGTGAGCCACAGATTCGGCAATAAATCGATGCAAATATCTGCTTGCCGGCTCCTGCCTCATGCCGTGCAGGTCCATAATTTGCTCGATCGGGAAGTTGCCTTGCCGCAGTTTTTTAAGCACCGATTTCTGAAGCCCTCCACGATGAAAAGCGCCGTCAATAATTTTACTAACCACTTTACACGCAACAGTACTGGAAACCTCGGCTCCATCTGAAGAGGGATTAGGGGGCTTCTTTACTAGTCTTTTAGGACGGTCTCCCCGCCAAGCCGAAACACCATCCTGTTTCAAAGGTGTGATATTCGCAAATTCCGTTTTGAAATCGATATCATCATCAGCCATAGGGAGTTAACTGCCTTCAAGAAAACGCTCTGCATCCAGAGCCGCCATACAACCCGTTCCGGCTGATGTGACTGCCTGACGGTAAATATGATCCATTACATCACCTGCAGCGAATACGCCAGGAATACTGGTAAGTGTGGCATCGCCGCTAGCTCCACCTTTAACCGCAATATACCCACCGTTCATATCGAGTTGCCCCTCAAATAATGCCGTATTGGGAGTATGGCCGATAGCAATAAACACACCGTGTACATCAATATCGGACTTGCCATCATCTTTTGTGCTTGCGACTCGCACACCCGTTACACCGGATTCATCACCGAGAACCTCGTCTAAAGTATGATCCCATTTCATCTCGACATTACCATTCTCAGCTTTTTCGAGCAGTCTATCAATAAGTATCGCCTCAGCGCGAAGTTTATCGCGACGATGAATAACCGTTACTGTAGATGCAATATTGGAGAGATATAGGGCTTCTTCTACGGCCGTATTTCCGCCACCAATAACCGCAACAGGCTTATTTCTATAGAAAAACCCATCGCAGGTAGCACAAGCAGAAACGCCTTTACCTTTAAAAGCCTCTTCCGATTCTAAACCAAGGTAACGGGCCGATGCACCGGTGGCGATGATCAAGGCATCGCACGTATAAGACCCCTGATCCCCGTGTAATACAAAAGGCCGCTCAGCCAGTTCAACCGTGTGTATATGATCCCAAACAATTTCGGTCTCGAAACGTTCTGCATGGCGCTTCATTCGCTCCATGAGCTCAGGGCCTTGAACACCCGCATCATCCCCAGGCCAATTATCCACGTCAGTGGTTGTAGTAAGCTGACCGCCTTGTTCCAAACCCGTGATTAAAACTGGATTTAGATTCGCTCTGGCTGCATATACTGCGGCTGTATAACCAGCTGGTCCTGATCCAAGTATTAGCAGTCGAGCGTGTTTTCTATCGGACATGGCGTTGTTAATCCTATATAAGAGTCTGAGTAAATTACTCAGTTACATTAATGTTTCATTCAGAGGTTTAGCCGTTTCACGCGACGAATTCAAAGGGCTAAAACATACAAAAAATATCGCGAGAAAAACAGAACATTAATATAAGGGTTGCTTTATTCTGTAGCAAGCTTAAGAAATGTAAATTTACCGTTTATGAAAAGACTAAAGGCAATAATCACCACCAACTTTCCAACTGAACGCGTTATAATATCGACAACTGTAAACATATAAAGCGTCTGCTCATTTTGCCTCGAAAACCTACCAGTCCCAAGAAACCAGCCACCGCGCCTATACGCTCAAGCCGCGTATCTAAATTGGGACGGGAATTGTTGCTTATTGGCCTTGCTGCTGTCGTATTCTATTTGTTTTTATGTCTGTTCACCTATAGTCGATTTGATCCTGGTTGGTCTTTTAGTGGGGGATCGGGAGAAATCGAGAATGCTGGTGGCTACTTCGGTGCATGGTTTGCCGACGTTATGTTGCAACTGCTAGGTTACTCATCGTTTTTAATACCGCTGGTAATCATTTTATACGGTTGGCGAGTATTTAAAGGTATGAGCGGCGTGGTTTATCCACTGCACAAACGGATGGTGCACTCCGGTGGTGTAGCCGCATCACTGTTTGCAATCAGTGGCCTTGAGAACCTTCACTTCTCCTCAGCGAGCATCGAAAAACCCTTTGTTGCCGGTGGGGTTTTTGGCGACCTAGTAGCTGAATGGTTAGCATTAAGTTTCGGTATTGTCGGGGCAACGGTTATTCTACTCTTAGTCTTTGTTGCAGCCGTCTCATGGGCAACAGACATGTCATGGTTCACCGTTATGGATCATATTGGTGCACGCTTCTGGAAAACAATCGACAAAATGCGATCAGTACCGGAAACGCTCAACGATAAAGTGGAAGGCGCTCGATCGCGTAAGCAACGTAAAGCATCCGTAGCTGAATTGCGAAAGGAATTCGAATCACGTGAGCCACCCCGGATCGAACCCTCGATTACCCGACCCGTAGAAAGTGGACGAAAAGAAAAGGAGAAACAGACGCTAATTTTTTCGGAGAAAACACTGCCCTCTGCAGGTGGATTACCTGCATTGTCTCTGTTGGATAGGCCTGTCCTAGGCGATGGAGGATATTCAAAAGAATCCTTGGAACACATGTCACGATTACTTGAGAAAAAGTTACGTGATTTTAATATCGAGATTCAAGTAGTAGCAGTTCAACCCGGACCGGTTATTACCCGTTTTGAAATAGATGTGGCGCCTGGAGTAAAAGCCAGCCAAGTGGTTGGCTTATCCAGAGACTTAGCTAGAGCACTCTCTGTTGTTAGTGTCCGTGTGGTGGAGAATATCCCGGGAAAAACGTATATCGGCTTAGAACTGCCCAATGAGAATCGAGAAATCGTTAACCTGGTGGAAGGACTTAATTCTGAAGAGTACGAGCGCAATAAAAGCCCTTTAACACTGGTTATGGGTAAAGATATTGCCGGCAAGGCGGTAATTGCCGATTTAGGTAAAATGCCACATGTTCTTATAGCGGGTACAACCGGCTCAGGTAAATCGGTTTGTATTAACGCCATTATTCTATCGTTAATTTATAAGGCGACTCCCCGGGAAGTTCGTTTGATTATGGTAGATCCCAAGATGTTGGAGTTATCTGTATATGACGATATTCCACACTTACTGGCACCGGTGGTTACGGACATGCAAAAAGCATCCAATGCATTGCGCTGGTGTATTGTCGAAATGGATCGACGTTTTCGTCTGCTGGCTAGTGTTGGCGTGCGTAACATTGCGGGTTTTAATCGCAAAATAAAAGCGGCGGAAGATGAAGGAAAACCCATTCTTGACCCAATGGCAGATGTAACCGATTTCGATTTACCCCCTGAGCCCTTAGAAGAAATACCCTATATCGTTGTGGTAATTGACGAGTTGGCCGATTTAATGATGGTCGTCGGCAAGAAAATCGAAGAGTTAATCACCCGCATAGCGCAAAGAGCTCGTGCGGCTGGTATTCACCTAGTGCTCGCAACTCAACGTCCATCTGTGGATGTTGTGACAGGCTTAATCAAGGCTAACGTACCTACCCGCGTAGCTTTCCAGGTTTCATCCCGAGCCGATTCCCGGACCGTATTGGATCAAATGGGAGCCGAGCAGTTGTTAGGTCACGGTGACATGTTGTTTCTGCCGCCTGGCTCCGGCTACCCAATGCGTGTGCATGGCAGTTTTGTCTCTGATCAAGAAGTGCAAAGAGTCGCCGACGAACTGCGTACCTTTGGACGACCGGAATATATTGACGCAATTACCGATGGTGATTTCTCTGGAGGAGGCAGTTTTGGTGGCGATTCAGGCGGCGACGGAGACGGCGAAGGCGATCCGCTCTATGATCAGGCTGTACGTTTTGTATCAGAGACTCGAAAAGCCTCTATTTCATCTGTACAGCGCCAACTTAGGGTGGGCTACAATCGCGCCGCTCGTATGATTGAAACCATGGAAGCCTCAGGTGTGGTTGGACCATCGGAAAATGGCAAACGTGACGTATTAGTTCCTCCACCGCCTGAGTAACACCGACTTGAGCATAATAGAATGAATATTCAAAGCTTAGCCAAATACTTGCTAACACTAGGGCTGATATTTTCAATGTCTCGCGCAAGTGCTACTGCCTTAGACGATCTGGATTTCTTTTATCAGCGCGTAAATACGTTTAGCGCTGAATTCGAGCAAGTGGTACTCGATGAGAATCTTAATAGGGTAGAAGAGAGCACCGGACGTATGTGGATTGAACGGCCTGGGCGTTTTCGCTGGGACTACGATCCACCGTTAGAGCAACAAATTGTTAGTGATGGTGATCGAGTCTGGGTTTTTGATGTTGAACTGGATCAAATTACGGTTCGAAATCTGGGGAATGCATTAGGCCGCACGCCTGCGATATTGCTAGCCGGACGTGGAGATATTGAAGAACGTTATGAAATTGAAGATCGCGGTGTTCACGGTAAGGTCAGTTTTGTTGCCCTTATCCCGCGTGATAGTGATGGAAACTTTTCGGAAATGCAATTGGGATTTGAAAATGGGCAACTCAGGCAATTACAACTTGCCGATCAGCTTGGTCAGATAACCCGTGTTGTGTTCTCCGACAATGGAGTTAACCCACCGTTAGATTCCGGTCTTTTTGACTTTTCGCCACCGCCCGGGGTGGATGTGATAGACGATTCCGAATAAGCAACTGTGGGAATTCTATTTGCTATTGCGGTAGGCGGTGCGATCGGAGCGGTGCTTCGCTTTACCATGGTTGCCTGGGTAGCTAACAATTTCGAACACGCTTTACCACTGGGTACGTTGGCGGTGAATGTTGTCGGTGCGTTTTTAATTGGTATACTTATGGTTAGTCTTCAGGCTCGCGTGCTTGAGCACGAGTGGCTACGATATTTATTAGTGGTTGGTTTGCTTGGCGGATTCACCACATTCTCGGCATTTTCATTAGACACTTATGTCATGTTTGAAAGTGGTGCTCATTTCAAAGCCATGATCAATATCGTTTTGAACGTAGTTTTGTGCGTTTTTGCAACAACAAGTGCTATTTGGCTTTCACGCCATGTTTTTCATTAATTCTTAAATCTTTTTTACTGGAGTACTTCAATGTTAGATCCCCAACTTTTGCGCAAAGATCCCGAGGCTGTTGCCAAGCGATTAAAGGCGCAAAGTTTTGATTTCGACTGGCAGCGCTATGCAGATCTGGAAAACCGAAGAAAACAAGTGCAATCCGATGTTGAAGCGATGCAGGGGGACCGCAATCGTATTTCCAAGCAAATTGGAAAATTAAAACGGGACGGCGGTAATGTGGAACAGCAGATGGAACAAATGTCCCAATTGGCCGATGGCTTAAAATCGGGGCAGGATGATCTCGCATCATTACAAGCAGAATTATCAGAGCTAGCCGCGGGTACACCTAATCTTACCCATGAATCGGTACCGATCGGGTCCAACGAAGACGATAACGTCGAAGTTCGCAAATGGGGAACACCACGAGCATTTGATTTCGATGTGAAAGATCATGTAGATCTTGGCTCTGCTGGAGCAATGCTCGACTTCGATATGGCCGCTAAACTAACTGGCAGTCGTTTTGTAGTAATGCAAGGACAAATGGCCCGTTTGCACAGGGCGCTTGCCCAATTTATGCTGGACGTTCATACCCAGGAGCATCAATACACAGAATACAACGTACCGTTTTTGGTTAACCCAGATTCGCTGCACGGCACTGGGCAGCTTCCAAAGTTTGAAGATGATCAATTTCGCACCACGGATGATTCGCCATACTACTTAATCCCAACAGCCGAAGTTCCGCTAACAAATATGTTTCGCGAGCGAATCGTCGAAGAGGCTGATTTACCCTACCGCTGCGTGGCGCATACACCGTGCTTTCGCCGAGAGGCGGGTTCATATGGCCGCGACACCCGAGGCATGATACGGCAGCATCAGTTTGAAAAAGTTGAGCTAGTGCATATTGTGCACCCGGAAAATTCTTATGAGGCTTTAGAAGAACTTGTCGGTAATGCGGAAAAGATTCTTCAAAAACTCGAACTACCTTATAGAACCGTTACCTTATGTACCGGTGACATTGGCTTTGGCGCGGCAAAAACATACGATATTGAAGTGTGGTTACCCGCACAGGATACCTACCGCGAAATATCTTCATGCAGTAATTGTGAAGATTTTCAGGCCCGACGAATGAAAGCGCGCTTTCGTGGAAAATCAGGCAAACCAGAATTAGTGCATACACTTAATGGTTCTGGTCTAGCCGTGGGTCGAACTCTCGTGGCCGTAATCGAAAACTATCAGCAAAAAGATGGCAGCATTAGCGTACCGGAAGTATTGCGTTCATATCTCGGCTGTGATCGCATATCCGGGTAGTTTTTAAACAGGCAGCCACAAATCAAGATAAAATCAAAATTTAACTCGACAGCATAAAGTTATAAAGTCATCAAATCCCAATGAGGTTTGTGATTTACCGGATGGCAACCCATGCTAATACGAACGAGATGCATATTGTCGGTAGCGTGGGGCAGTGCTGATATGAGCAGATGATCTAGGAAAAATATAGGATATAAATATAGGATTTATATAGGATTTATATAGGATTTATATAGGATTTATATAGGATTTATATAGGATTTATATAGGATTTAAGACCTTTTCTTTTCATAAAAAATTTGTTAGCATAGAGCGCTTGAGGAGGAAAATTTCATTAAGAGCCCTTGTGAAAGGAACATATGAAATCACTACTGTCCCGTTAACTTTCAAACGAAAGAGATCTGATTAGGGTCATGAAGATGATCTCGAATGATCTGGCCCCGTAGCAATGTCATTAGGTCTCGTTTCTCAAACAGATTGAGCTGTAAT
>CAJQKF010000016.1 GCA_905478855.1 uncultured Gammaproteobacteria bacterium | reverse complement strand
CGTTATCGGCAGTGAGTCGGCGACCACGCTAAATGAAGCAGACAATAATAGGCTTAGTGCTATGCTTTTATAGAGACTCATTTTTTTTCTCCTATCTAAGATTGAGAATAAATTATAGTTGATTTTCGTCATAACCATTGATCGCTAACTGGAGCTACGCTGGACAATAACCTGATGTGGGTAGGGGATGTTAATGCCGCCATCATCAAATGCTTGTTTTACCGCCTTTAGCGTTGAAAATTTGAGTTCCCAGTAGTCACTGGCGTTACACCAAACGCGCACACCGATATCAACGGATGAATCGCCCAAATTCACAAGTTTTATCCATGCTTCTGGTTCTTTGTGGGCGCGAGAATCTTGAGCGAGTACATCGCGAATAATAGCCATCGCACGATCAACATCGTCAGCGTAATCAATACCAAATCTAAGATCTAATCGTCGTGTATCGTGAGCCGAGTAATTGGTTATGATGGATCCCCATGCCTTACTGTTTGGTATCACAATCGCTACGTTATCTGGCGTTACAAGTTCCGTGCTTATAATGCTCAGTTCTTTTACGGTACCTGAGGTTCCGCCGATGTCCACGTACTGATCGACTTTATAGGGTCGGAATATGATTAACATGACGCCAGCTGCGATATCCGATAGAGTTCCTTGTAAAGCGAGACCAATGGCTAGTGAAGCGGCGCCAAGTACGGCAATAAGACTGGTGGCTTGAATGCCGAATAATTGTAGTACGGTTATAATTACGATCGTTAGAATAATGTAACGAACGATCGAAGCGAAAAACGTACCGAGTGTATTGTCGATAATTTCGCTCTTTAGAACACGTTTTTTAATGAAGCGGGAAACTATTCCAGATGCGATAAAACCGAATATAAGAAATGCCAAAGCCTTGGCCGCATTAATAACGAGTGGCGCGTATGCACCTAATTGCTCTACGAAGGAATCCATAAGTTTGTCTGATTTAATATGAGCTGAGCTGTGTTGCATAGTACCACGGGCGCTAGTTTTAAGAAAAACCCGTTTTAATGCCTTTGTTTAATTTAAATCAATTGCATGGGCTTTTAAGGCGTCAATATTAATATCTTCTAAACAACGCTCATGGGTGGCGGTTAGAACAACTTTTGGCGCATTGCCAGCTTCAAATGCCTGTTGCCAGCGTGATGCGCACAGGCACCAGCGATCACCTTGTTTCAGTCCTTTAAATCCAAACGCTGGAACTGGTGTAGATAGGTCGTTTCCAATATTTGCGCTGAATTTCAAAAAATCTTTGGTAGCTATAATGCATACCGTATGAGAACCCACGTCTTCAGGGCCTGTCTCGCAACAGCCTGTTCGTGTAAAACCAGTAAGAGGATCCATCGAGCAGGTTACTAAACTTTCACCGAGTACATTTTTTTGTTCAATTATATTCATGTCGTGTATTTGCTCTTCTGTTGTAAGTTATAAACAGTATTGATCTGGGGGTGCGATCGTTGTTTGTAGAGAATTGTATCTATATATGAAGCAAAAAATAATATCCATCTATTGCTAAGTGTAGTTGATGAAATGTGTTAATGAGTTCGTTAACGAATCTAAAATTCGCAAGTGGCGGTCGCGATCTTAACTTCTATTATTTCGCATGTTAATTCTAATCGTGGAGTAATAAGCTTGAAATTGTCGGTCTGTGCGATAGGTTTTCGTTTGCGAATCAGGTGTCTTTAAGGTTTTTAAAATATGCAGAATATTGTCTTAACAATTTATCCACAGTGCTTGGCTACCACAATGGTTCCTGCTTTTGATGCAGTAGCCAATTCATTCAGTGATCAGCATTATGCCCCTAGGATAAGTATAATACGCTCCGGGCCGAGAGTCCGCGGATATACTGTGGATCGCCTGAAAACACTGAAACAAACTGCAGAAGGAAAGCGGGCGATATTTATGGGTGGTAATGGTGCGTCTTATCAATACATACCGGGTTTGAATGATGATACTAATCACATTAATTTTCTTGCCGAGTTTGTTTCTTGGGAGACTGAATGGCAACAAGCGAATCACTTATTTGATAATTTTCGAGGTGAAAAATGAAGGCGCTTTTACTAATAGCACATGGTAGTAATCGGCAGGAGTCCAATCAGGAGATTCAGGTTTTGGCAGAAAAGCTTGCTGTTGCGTCCTGCGGTTTTGATCTTGTGCAGTGTGCATTTTTAGAACTAACACAACCTTCGATTCCGTCTGCTCTCGAGGATCTGGTGCGTCATGGGGCAGATGATATTACGGCTATTCCTTATTTTCTCGCAGCTGGCCGACATGTTGTTACGGACATACCGGAACAACTTAATCGTTTTATGGAAACGCACAAAGACATTACTATAAGGCAGACGGCTTACATAGGTCAGGCAAACGGCATCGTTGACATGCTTCTTGACTTACTAGCGGGTGGAGCAGAGGTAAGCAGTTAATAGCTTACAACGAAAATTCAATCTGCCTTGTTTGATAAGTAGTAGGGTATCTCTTTAGCGCTGACTATTTTGCCAATTAGGGTGGATCCATGGTTCTTGCTCACAGCGAGCTAACGCAGCATTACCTAATATATGATCGCTGGCTTTTTCACCGGTCATTATTGAGGGGCCGTTCAGGTTTCCGTTGGTGATCCGGGGGAAAATAGAACAGTCGGCGACCCTTAGATTTTTAACACCGATGACTCTGCACTCCGGGTCTACTACGGCGTGCTGGTCGGACGGACTGCCCATTCGGCAAGTACCGGTTGGATGATAAGCACTTTCTACAGCGTCTTTAATAAAATCATTTAATTCATCATCTGACTGGATATTAATGCCGGGTGTTATTTCGTCACCAATAAATGGTTTGAAGGCTTCCTGAGAATAAATTTCACGCGTCAGGCGTATACAGTTTCTAAAATCAGCCCAGTCTTTTTCGTGTGACATGTAGTTGAATTGAATCTTCGGTGCATCTTTAGGGTCTGCCGAGTTGAGTTTAACCGTGCCGCGAGAGGGGGATCTCATAGGCCCAACGTGGGATTGAAAACCATGACTCGCGGCGGGAGCTTTGCCATCGTATCGAATGGCAACCGGAAGAAAGTGATATTGTATATCTGGGTACTCGACTCCAGCTGATGATCGAATAAAGGCTGCACTCTCAAAATGATTGGTCGCACCATGCCCCGATTTGAAAAGTAGCCATCTCGCACCAATCATGGCTTTGGAAAAAAGATTCAAATGGGAATATAGGGTAATAGGCTGTTTGCATTTTACCTGCATATACATCTCAAGATGATCTTGCAAGTTTGCACCAACACCTGGGCGATGGGCGCGTACTTCAATACCTTGTTCACGCAGGTGAGTTTCGTCACCAATACCCGATTGCATTAAAAGTTTTGGTGAGTTTATTGATGATGCTGATAGTATGACTTCACGATTTGCCTTTACAATTTCAATCTTTCCTCCGCGTTCAATCTCGACACCAATCGCCCGTTGATTTTCGAAGATTACTCGACGAGCGAAGCATTTAACCATGGAAACATTTTTACGTTTTAATGCGGGCCGAAGATATGCATTGGCGGTCGACCAGCGTCGACCGTTATAAACAGTCATTTCCATTGGGCCAAAGCCTTCCTGTTGCTCGCCGTTGTAGTCATCTGTAGTTTGATAGCCGGCTTGACTACCTGCTTCAACAAAAGCATGAAATAAGGGGTTTTTTCGAGGGCCGCGTGTTACATGTAAGGGGCCATTTGTGCCTCGCCAACCTGATTGACCACCATGCGAGTGTTCCATTCTTTGGTAGTAAGGTAATACATCTGCATAGGACCAGCCGGTAGCTCCTTGTTCAGCCCAGTGATCAAAGTCTTTCGCGTGTCCACGCACGTAAACCATGCCGTTTATCGAAGATGAACCACCAATAACTTTTCCTCGAGGGCAGGCCAATCGTCTTCCACCCAAGTGCGGTTCAGGTTCGGTATTATAGCCCCAATCGTAATGTGGCATGTTCATCGGATAGGATAATGCAGCAGGCATTTGAATTAGCGGGCCGATATCGGTTCCGCCGAATTCAAGAACCATCACAGAGTGTTTACCATTTTCTGATAGGCGATAGGCAAGTGCAGAGCCAGCTGAGCCGGAACCGACGATAACAAAATCAGATTGAAGTGTGCTCAAAGCTTGCGTTCCTCATGTATAGGTAATGTGATGTCGACTTGATTTTGAAGTTGAGATAAAGCGAGCTTTCACATCTGGGTACAAATTAGTATGGACTACGAATATATCGTGATTATGCTCACTAGCAATACACTATAAACGTTGAGAATTACTAATGATCAAGAAGTGTAAACTGCAAAAAAAACTCATCGATACGCCTATAGTGCGCAGATTACACCCCATGTTACTTGAGTATAATGCAATGAGTGAAAGATTGGATTGAAATTACGGTAAATATTGATACTGAAGACACCGCATATGCTAGGTAAAACCGCTCATGCTACATAATGAATCTGTCATTGACGCATTGTCTCATCGAGATGCAAGAACGGAGGGTACGTGGCAATGGACTATTAATCGGCGTGAGCTGTCTTTTTCGCCTCGTGCCTTGCAGTAGGATAATTTAAAGAGCAGTGCTAGCATTTGTTACAATTTCCTAAAGAAATCTTCTGATTAAATCCTTCTTCTAGCTCCAATCATTGCATTGGTTTCAGCGGGTCAACTAATCGTGGTCTTTACCATATGTTTGATCATAAACCCTAGTAATGTTTAGACCAACAGATACGTCGTTAACCACTCATACTGCTATAATGACATCTACGTTAATGCTATGCGTCAATGGAATGCAAAAATGTTGAAACGTGAAATTTATTTATTGCCTAGTGTGCGTGGTTTTTCCTTTTTAGCGTTGTAGGTTGGGCTGAGGAACGAAGCCCAACAATTCTATTCTTTTCGCCAAAATTGAAATCAGCATCACTGGATTAACTCGTTGACAGGGTTGCTAGCCGAATACGGTGTTGGGCATCACAAGCTCAGCCCAACCTACAAACTGACAATATCCATTCCCGAAATAGTCAGTGTTTTAACCCAGTTCGCCACGAATTGGTATGTTTTCAATGCTTAAATATTTTTCTATTTCCTGCTCTATGTATAAAGCTTGTTCACTCGTTTCAAGACCACCTAAAAGTTTTATATTCTGGCCGTTAGATATAAGTGTATGAACCTCGTAAACTACACGATTTCCGAAATTATGACTTCGTATTACCTCTTTTCCGTATAGTTGTTTGAGTTCTGTTGCAATTAGACGTTTGTTGCCAAGCCAAGGCAACGGTTTGTGCTTTATCTGGATGGCTTCTCGACTAACATAAATATCTGTCTTATTAAACAACCCTGCGAGTGCATAATAAGTAATCCCAACTCCAACTACAAAATGAGTCATGAGAAATAGTTTTCCCAATAATAATTCGGTTTCTTCATTTTTGCTTAGAAAGTCTCCAAATATGAAAAAGTCCCAAATTACAGCAAATGCTGCTACAAGCACTATTTTCCAGTCAAACCATTTTCGAGCTATATGCATGTAATCATTATGAAAATGAATTTCTATTTTATCTGGTAAGCCTATTTCAACAACCTCATTCATATTCGTTCCCGTTTATTGTACTGATTTTGATTATGACAACTAAATACACCGATACTTCTGTAAGAGACATACGACCCATCTACACTATTCTGTTGAGTTGGGGGATTGTATTATCAGCGTTGTAGGCTGAGCTGAGGAACGAAGCCCAACAATTCTATTCTTTTCGTCAAAACTGAAACTACTGAAACCAGCATCACTGGACTAACGCGTTGACAGTGTTACTAGCCGAATACGGTGTTGGGCATCACAAGCTCAGTCCAACCTACAAACACCCATAATATTGATCAACCGGGTCATATTGTAGGCGAGCATGTGCAACGACATTGCTCCCATCGAGATATTCGCCTTTCTTTGCCAATGGTACATTTAGACTTTAATGCGCAAGAACCACGGTTTTTGGTCCAATATCGATAGATTACCATATTCCCTGGGTTCGTTTTTTTTTGCCTCGGTAATCGCTCTCCTGCAGGACATTTATATTCATCATCGGCCTCTATATAAAGAAAATCCCTTCGATCATATAAACCTATTTTAAGGTTACGATTTGATTCTCGCTCCAGTCGACAGCTCGACTGGACCTTGTTAAGGTAACCATATATTCGATCATCAACCTCGACAATGTTTTGACCAACACATACGTCGTTAACCATTCATACTGCTATAATGACATCTACGTTAATGCTATGCGTCAATGGAATGCAAAAATATTTCAGCGTGGAATTTATTTATTGTTCGGTGCACGTCGTTTTTCCTCTTAGGTTTTTACTCCTGAAGACATCGTGCAAAGTCTCGAAGCTTTAGATCAAAGTTGTAAGGAGTTATAGGACTTAATATTGGCCATAACCTGAATTAACTTAATTATTGGAGTATATGATTATGACTAGTAAAATGTTTGATAAAGGACTGGCTATCCGCAAAGATGTGTTGGGTACCGAATATGTCGAAACGGCCCTTGCCAATGCGCCGGAATTCTCTAAAGACTTTCAAAACTTATTGACAGAATATTGTTGGGGAGCAGCCTGGGGCGATGATACCTTAGATAGGAAAACCCGCAGCATAATGAATGTATCAATGCTTGCTGCATTGAATCGTATGCATGAATGGGAGCTTCATTTTCGCGGTGCACTTAAAAATGGTGTTTCGCGTGATGAATTGAAGGCGATGTTAAATCAAATTGCTATTTATTGCGGTGTGCCGGTTGGTGTCGAGTGTCATCGAATCGCGAATCGGGTATTTGCAGAGCTTGATGCAGAAAAGAAATCCTGATGAGTCTTGCTACTCCCAAATAGAATTATGAGTCTGTACTACCTGCAAAAACTATTTTATGAATTGAATCGAAATGAGACTTTGCAAGTGGAGTTTCGTGCGAATCAGGAGCAAGTTCTGGATGCCTTTGAGTTAACAGGGGAAGAACGCGAAGCAGTTTTGCTGGGGAATATAGGCTTATTGTATGTATTGGGTGTGAATGGACAGTTGTTGATGCACTATGCTGCATTTTGCGGTCTTGCTTGGCCTGATTATATACAGGCAATGCGCGATGGTATTACAAAGTATGGACAAGTACGGGCCGGACTATATGCAATGACTGATGGAAAGGGAGCGATTTAGAAATGCCTTTAGTCTTTGCAGGTGTTACGAGTCATGCTCCTGGTATCACTGGTCGAGCTGACCAAGCAGACCCAGAACTGAAGCATGGTTTTCGCGATGCACTAGGGCATATGCGCGAGGCCTTGGAAGCCTCAAAGTCGGATGTGTTAGTAGTGGTCGCAGCAGAGCATTTTGCAAATTTTTTCTTCAATAATATGCCGGCCTATTCGATGGGTATGGCGGATTTCTATGATGGACCTATTGAAGACGAAAACTGGTTGGGGATTCAACGTGTTCGTATCCCCGGCAATGCTGATTTATCGGATCGTATGATCCGTAGCATTATGAATTATACCGATTTAGGGTATGCACAGGAATGGAAGTTTGATCACGGAATTATGGTGCCGCTGCATTTCCTTACGCCTGATTTCAAGCTACCTGTTATTCCAGTAAACATAAATTGTCAGTGTCCACCATTAACTCCGTTGCATCGGACCTATGAGTTTGGTAGGGCGTTAAGGAAGGCTTGTGATAGCGTTCCCGAAAGAGTGGCTATTGTTGGCACTGGTGGAATTTCCCATTGGCCGGCAACACCGGATTCCGGAAAGGTCAATGTACAATGGGATAACGATTTTCTTGAACGTTGGAAAAATAATGATCGCGAAGCTTTGTTGTCTTATAGCGATGAGGAAACTTACCGTGATGCTGGTCAGGGTGGTTTTGAGATACGTACCTTTATAGCTATCTCTGGCGCTACAGAAGGTGTAACCGGGGACGTTTGGTATTATGAACCTATCCCAATCTATGCAGTTGGGTGCACGGTCGGCGTCGTTAACGGTTTTGACGAATAACACCATACTCAATTTTCAGTTTAAAATAAAATTCTACCGTGCTGTTTAAAAAAAATGAGGACGTGAAACCCGATATTTACGACGTTATTATCCTCGGTGGTGGGGCCGCAGGATTGATGTGCGCGCTCACAGCGGGTCAGCGAAAAAAACGAGTGTTAGTTATTGAAGTGAGTAATAAACTCGGAAAAAAGATTCTTATGTCGGGCGGCGGCCGTTGTAATTTTACTAATATGGATGTAGCTGCGGATAATTTTATTTGTCCTAATCCACATTTTGTGAAGTCGGCGTTAAATCAGTATACACAATGGGATTTCATAGGCCTTGTTGGTAAATATGATGTTGCTTATCACGAAAGAGAGCATGGCCAATTATTCTGTGATCAAAGTGCGAAAGATATTTTGAAAATACTCACTACCGAATGCGACGAAGTAGGTGTGGAGGTTAACCTAAATTGTGATGTTAGCGCAGTGGCGACTTTGGTCGATCAAAAAGGCTTCTGTTTGACCAGTAATCAAGGTAACTTTACGTGTAGAAAATTAGTTGTCGCCACGGGTGGATTGTCCATTCCAACGTTAGGTGGAGCAACGGGTTATGGATATGAATTAGCTCGCCATTTCGAATTAGATGTTTCGCAAACCGAGGCATCATTAGTGCCATTTACATTAACCGGAAAACTTCATGAGTTGGCGCACTCAATTTCTGGCGTAT
>CAJQKF010000015.1 GCA_905478855.1 uncultured Gammaproteobacteria bacterium | reverse complement strand
CCAACAGCGCATACATCGGCAAGCACCTTAAATTCAAATCCTGCTTCACAAAACGACTGCATCTGCATTCCAGGTGATCCTTTAGACGAATCACCAAAAATAATTGTTATGGTATCACCCTCTTTCAAATAGCCACCGTGTAAACGCACGGTAAGACTTTTAAAGAAAGGCCGACTATGTCCAGTTTTTGCATACGCTAACGACAGTCGTGAATCGTTGTTGGTATGAGCTGAAACGTAGTTATATGCAGTTGGGTTATTTGTTTGCAGATCACCGCTATCACCCATAAATCGAAAAACTACACGAATACTTCCAGTATCATCAATTCCATAGCGACCAACGGTGTAAACAAGTTTAAAGGTTTGCACACTTCGAGCTTCAAACGCTCCACGAGGTTCTAAAGTCGCATGGCCATACTGAACGGGATCTTCGCCAGGTTGTGCGGCTGTCCACACAGCTCCGACCAGAGAATTTGCAACTAGATCTTCAGACATTATATAAACCTTTTTGTTATGTTTGTTAGTCAAGCTGTGCATAAGATCGCCCTTGCCAATGCCCAGCCCACGTAATTATTACGTCAACCATGAACCCGTTGCACCATCGCGATAAATTGATCTAGATTTTCAGTATGTTCGGGTAAGAATGCCAGCGGATCTGGCAAAGTCTGTTCTTGCTCTAAAAACCCACATAAACCGGCGTGCAAACAATATGCAGCATAACTAATGGCATATCCGCCCTCTTGGACAATAACAAGACGACCATCGCATACCGTCTCGGCGAGTTCGCGCGCGAGACGAGCAAGTTCGAAAAAACCCTCCATGGTAACAATTTGACGCCCGTTGGGATCAAACTGATTTGCATCTTGACCGTTTGCAATAAAAATCACCTCCGGCCTATGGTCAACGACAGCAGGCATAACAATTTCCCGAAATACTCGCGTATAGGCTATGTCACCACTACCGTAGGGCAAAGGTATATTTAAATTCGCGCCAATGCCTCTTCCCGAACCTAGCTCCTCTGCTGAGCCCTTTTGCACATGGGAGACACCCCAGGCACCATGATCCATATGCATAGAAATTGTTAAAATATCTGAATTGTCGTAAAACCCTTCTTGAGTGCCGTTACCATGATGCACATCCCAATCAATAACCACAGCTCGTTCTAGACCACTTGCCATCAATTCTCTGACTGCCACACCAATATTATTTACAAAACAATATCCGTCAGCCATCGACGGTTGAGCATGATGCCCGGGTGGGCGGCACATCGCACAAGCTATTCGGCTTTGTCCTTGCCATACATGCTGCGCCGCGGCAATTGAAAGCCCTGCTGAGACTTTAACAACATCGAAACCACCAGGACCGAGAATTGTTGTAGAACTATATCTATGGGAAGTTGTTACGTCCAGTTGTTCCAATTCCCGTATATAGTCCGAGGTATGAAATCGCTCTAACTGAGCCTTATTAGCCACTGGGGCATCATGCCAATTCAAAAAGGTAGAAAGTGGCCCGTGTTTAAGAATGCCTATCATATTTCGTAGCCTTAAATCATTTTCCGGATGGGCTTCAGTAACCGGTAAATAAGGCGACGCTAGGGCCTCAAAAAAGCCATTTCCCGTCTGATGACTTAATACTTCAGGGGAATAAAACACCGGTAAATGCTCATTCATAAACAATTCTCCGAACAATGAAATTTGACCCCAATTAATCTACAGGTCTAAGATAGATTATCCAATAGAAAAATAGTGCAAAAAATGACAAATAATCGAGATTTAGTCTTCGCAAACTGCTATCCCGATAAGGAGTTAGCGTTTAACGATGCAGAGTACAAGAGCCGTCTTAATGCCATTCGAAAAAATATGGCTCAACAAGATATTCAATTGTTGTGGCTTATGTCGCCAGAAAGTATGTTTTATGTAAGTGGCTATACGTGCGAATGGTACCAGGCACAAAGCCCTAAACAATGGCCAGCGACAAGTGGAATTGCAATACACGTTGATGTGGATGAGTTTATTCTATTCGATACTCCCAGTGAGGCCGTCATGTGCCGCTTTGTCACCTGTGCCCAAGACATCCGTATCTTCCCAATGAACAGTCGACGTGATGGCATACAGTTTATTATGGACGAACTGGATTCCAGTAATTGGCTATGCGGCAAAACCGGGATGGAAATGCATAGTTATCGTCCAAACCCAGTTATTAGCAAACGTTTCGAAAGCGCCTTTCAAACTCGGGGAATGGAGGTTGTTGATAGCAGTGATCTGATTCGTGATATACGCTGGATAAAATCCGATGCGGAAATTGCATATATCGAAAAAGCCGCCAAGATTGCAGATATCGGACTTACTGCTGCAAAAAACACATTACAACCTGGGGTGACCGAACTCGAAGTTTATGGAGAAATCATAAATGCCATGTCGAAGGCAGGTGGCGAAAATCCGTCAATAACGCTTCCAGTGTTATCAGGACCTAAAGCTAATACCGGACATTCCCTTTCATCTCGTCGGGTTATACAGAACAACGAACAAGTTAATGTGGATGTGTGCGGTGTATACAACCGTTATCATGCCAACGGTGCACGATCCTTCTACATTGGCCAACCCGCTGACGAAGTGTTGTCCTATCATGAGAAGTCATCTAATGTATTTAAAGTAATAGAATCCATTCTTAAACCCGGATTAACTGTTTCAGAATTAGTAACTACCACCAAAAGTTACTATGAAGACATTGGCATCTGGCCTGATGCAGGCTGGGTTGGTGGCTATGAACTCGGTATCGGTTTTCCGCCCGACTGGGTTGGTAACTTTGTTTATGAAATGACCGATACCAACTCCGATAGAACATTTGAAGCCGGTACCGTTGTCAATTTTGAAAGTCAGTTTTTTTCACCTGAACTATCAGGAATAACCTATTATATTGACACACTCCTTTTCAAGGAAGATGAAGCGATACTGCCATTACAGACACCACGGCGACTTGTGTGCATCGAATAGCTATTTAACCAATGTTTTTATTGGTTTTTCTTGAACATAAGGCATAACATACCGTATCACCGGATAACAGGTTAGAACACGTTCTGTGTTACCCTATTGTTACGCAACCGGGACCACGCAACCGCATCGGCACGTTGATCGCATCGTACACATGCCAGTACAATCTCAGCAGTTTGTGTGCGCGCATGAAGGGGTGGCACCCCTTTTTGCGGCTCGGTCATTTATATATGTAAGACTTGTACAATTTTCCTCAAAAAATCCCAGCCTGAATATAGCGGCGCAAGCTATTTATTTATTTTCGAAAAAAGATAATCTCCGCAATATAGTGAAAATAAATAGGGGATAAACAATGAAAGGCAGTGGTCGAAAACTTCTTAAACCCTCACCTCCACAGGTGCTGCGACAGCCGTCCCTGCTGTGTGGTCTAAGCCGCTGGTAGAATCAGTGGTACTCCCTGCCCATGTACAGACAACCACTTTTGACGATCTACGATTTTAAGGTGCGGTGGTTATTGGTAATGCCTCTCTAATTGAATCCGTGATTGATACGGCTCACGCTGCCACAGACTTTACTGGTAACTGTGTTCATTTCAAGATAAGAGATTTAGTGGGTAATCGTGGCTTTGTTCACGTTGAGGTTGCAACCTCTTAGGAATTGGTCGGCAAACCTAATGGAAACATTGTTGACGGCGAGTTCTTTTTCAATTTCAATCGTGGCGACTGGTTTTCTGGCTAGTTGATACGCGATGATTCAAGCGCCGTTATTCGCATTGATGGTAAGCTATGAAGATTAGTCGGCTTTTCCAGCAGATTCAAGGGACTGCTGGGTTAACATTCCGTTTGTCGGTTGCAGCATTCATTATTTAATGAGAATTGTTATGTCACTTAGCGTCAAGCTCTTTAGAAGTACACTGAACTCCATTCTTGATAAATACATGCTGTCATTAGTTGGGTTATTGACAGTATTGGTGCCGGGAAGTGTTTATAGATCACTTGAAACCGGCTGGTTACCCATTTACACGCTGCATTGCGTTATTTACATCACAATGCTACTTGTCGTGTTTGTACCTAAACTGGCATCGTTGAGGCTAGTTTTTGTCATAATTGCTTTCACCCTTGCAGGGATGGCTAGCGTTTTACAGTTTGGTTTTTCTGCACTAGGCGAGATTGCCTTCGTTACAGCAATGGTTATAACCGCCCTTACCTTTGGCTATAAAGGGCTTGTCATCTTGGCAATAGTCATCTCAATCAGCATTCTTCTACCGCCCAGCATTGGCATACAGCCTTATATATTAGAGTTTTACAACCCTTTACGAGCCGCAATATTCACGTTATTTTGCGGAATGTCTGCTTCATACTTGGTGCTACGTTTAGTAGTGGAAATACACCTAAAATATCAACAACTCGATTCGTTGCTCACCACTAATCGAAGTATTACGTCCGATATAATACAATTAGTTGATACCGCTAACGCGCCGATTTTCGGCATAGATTCGCAAGGAATGGTCAATGAATGGAATCAACGCGCAGAAAAAATCACTGGCTTTGCAAAGAAAGAAGTTATGGGGCGCGACCTTGTAGCCACTTTCATTACAGACGATTATAGGCTATCTGTAGGAGAGGTTCTAGGCAAAGCACTTAAAGGCGTAGAAACTGCTAACTATGAGTTTCCACTGTTCTCAAAAGCCGGAAACCGTGTTGATATTTTACTCAATTCAACAACGCGGCGCGATAGCTCAGGTCAAATCGTCGGGGTAGTTGGCGTAGGTCAGGATATTACAGAACTAAACAAATTACGGACCGACCAGGAAAAAGAACGGCAAGAAGCCTCAGCCCAAATAATACAAGCATCTAAACTAGCAACGTTAGGAGAAATGGCGACATCAGTTGCACATGAATTGAACCAACCACTGAATGTCATTCGTCTGGCGGCAGAGAATAGCCGACGGAAGATATCTACAGGTAGCGCCGATTCAGATTATCTAAACAATAAACTAAATCGTATAGAGGCTCAGACAGCGCGAGCAGCTACAATTATTGAACACATGCGGATGTTTGGACGCGAGGCAAAGGAGGAGCCAACGGCAATTGATCCTCGACATGCAATAATGAACGCGCTTGATATGGTTAGGACGCAATTCCAATTGAATGGAATTGAAATTACGACTGAGTTTCCCGAAGACTGTCCATCGATCTTAGGTCATGTCATTCAACTGGAACAAGTTATCTTAAATCTTCTCACTAATGCTAGGGATGCAATAGCTCAAGAAAATCTCGCGTCGAAGATTATAATAGAGATTCAAGTGGACAATAAACAGATTCACATTTTTGTTGAGGATACCGGGGGTGGGATTCCCAAAGAAGCTCTAAAAAAAATCTTCGAGCCGTTCTTCACAACAAAAGACATCGGTAAAGGTACGGGTTTAGGGCTGTCTGTCAGTTATGGTATTATCCGAGACATGGGGGGAACCATTGTGGCCACGAATGTCAATGATGGGGCCAGATTCACAATCAGTCTGCCGGTTATCCAAGAACACTAGATATATATGCGGCTGACTTTTCGCCAGGCATCCAACGCACTACTGCATCTCGAACGCCAGATCCGCGCGACTGCTGGTACATTTGCTCATGAGAGCGACAGTGCCGGGGGTTCTGGAGTTAATCCATACGATGAGTGGGCGTCGAACCAACCGGGTGCTGGTGACATTACCGAGTTGGATGACGATGACGACCGATAACGCTAGACTGCTGACCGTAGTGGTGCTTACCATGCTAACGAGGTTGGTGATAATTCGGGTTTGAGTTAATCGGGGTAACATTTTTTTTCATTGTTACCCCAGTTGTTACCCCGAAAAGAAAACTCAGAATTCTTTTGATTACCGATAGACGATATCATTCACATTATTCAATAACTTAGATATTTTTATATACCAACGTGGATATTCGTCACATTCCTTTTCAAGGAAGACGAAGCGATACTTCCATTACAGACACCACGGCGACTTGTGTGCATGGTGTAATCATTCGCAGGCTACTAAAACTATTTCAACTAGGTAATAATTTATGAAACTATTAGTACAGAACCTCACATACGTCACAGCTCTAGCTATGCTTTTAATTAGCACAAGTTTCGCCCAGCCCCCAGAAAAGAAAGAGCCTGATATGCTTGCTTGCAAAAATGGCATGCCCTCAGAGGCACTAACTGTGTACCATAATATAAGTGGGCTAAGTTCGCGACGCGGACACGCAACGAAACTTACAGAACTGCATGCCAAGCATAGATTAGAAGGATGGGACTTTAAAGAGATGGCCCTCCACCATGAAAACGGCGATTTGGAAGGCTTCTATATAACTTATGTCCGGACCTCGTGCTAAAGGTTCTATCCGTATTCGAACACGAATGGATTTCGCCATATCAAGTAATCAAATTTCGTTAAACGGATACCTTTTTAGCAACCGAAATTTGTGGCATAGAAAAAATATCGAACTCGCCTTACGATAAATGGCACAACCAATAGAGCATGCTAACGGTAATGAATGTTTACTAAATGTAGTCATATCGTATTAAATGCCCTCCCATTATAAAATCGATATATTCGACATCCACAATAAAACGACATCGGTTACAATATATTGTCACGTGAAAAACGAATTTAGCTGAAGAAAATAAAGTAGTCATTTATATTTGAGAAATACACTGCCCTCGTAGCTCAGCTGGATAGAGCGTTTGCCTCCTAAGTGAAAGGTCACAGGTTCGAATCCTGTCGAGGGCGCCATTTTAAATGGTTGACACAAACTAACCACAGATCACACAATTACCGGACTTCTCCAATCTTAATGATGTAGAGTAAATAATTAATTAAGACTGGGTGTACATTCGTCAACGCCGTGCGCAAAGCCCACCCTATTTAACAGCTCGATTCTGGCTTGGTTACTGCATAATTAGGGCGAAATTAGATTTAACATTCGCCCTAATTATCGATTGCTTATCGTGAGCCTTCGACTTCGATCCAAAGTTGCATGTCGTCACCGATCGCAGGTAAACCGTACTGGCTACCGAAAGATGAGCGCTTGATTGTAGTTGTCGCATCAAAACCGCATGTCGGCTTTTTGCTAAATGGATGCTCACCACATTTCATGGCTGTGATGTCCAAGGAAACAGGAAGTGTTTTGCCCATCATAGTGAGATTGCCTTCAACACTGCCACCATCCGCGGTCAAAGTCACTGAAGTAGATGCGTAACTCATATCAGGGAACTCAACAACATTCAGAAAGTCCGGTGATCGCAAATGATCATCACGTTTGTCGTGACCCGTATCAACAGAAGCGGGATCTAGTTTTACACTAACAGAGCCACTGTTACCGTCAATCGTGAATGACCCGCCCTTGCTGTCGATCCGGCCACGCATAGTCGAAAAGCCTAAATGTGACACAGCGAAGTGCGCATAGGTATGTCCGGGATCAACTGTATAGGTATCGGCTGCATATGCACTACTCAGCAAGGCGGTTGAAAAAATAAAAAGACTGATTTTTTTCATGGGTTCTCCGTGTATTTTAAAATGAAACTAGTAATAAGACGTCGATTGAGCGCTCTGCCATAACGCTAGGGAAACAGCCGCACTCCCTGCAAGTGCGGCAAAAAGTGAAACCACGCTCGCTTGAGCCAAACGTGACCATGCAACTGGCAATGGTAAACGGACAATTAATGGCACTCCCGCTAATAAAAGCAGTGTGAGCCACGTGACTTTGGCAAATATCACACCGGAAACACCAATAGCCGCGCATAGAAACGCGGCCACAGCAATAAATTTTAAAGGCACACGTTGCACGTTAGTAAAACAGGTCAATAGCAATAAAGCACCGCAGGAGGCGCTCAAACCAATCGCTAACTGTCCCAACAATATAGACGCACCTAAAGCAGTACATATGCCAATGGCCAAAGCCAAAAAAGTTATGGCTGTATAGGCCCGAATGGGTTGCCTATCTAAAGTAAGAAGTCCGGCTGCAATCAAAGCACTCCAAGCTATTGCAGACAACAGCGACCCAACCATCACCATTCCTCCTTGTCTCGATAGCGGACTATAGATAAGCCAGGCCACTGAAATAACAATGGCTAAAATCACAAGCCCAATCGGATTACAGATTTGTCTAATTAGACTATTACTGGATCTATTAGTGATAATGTCTACTATGCTGCCTACCGCAACAAACCCCAGGCCTAGCAGGAAAATACGATTAGCGCTGCGAGTTGGAGTTAAATCGAGCACTCCCATACTTGCCGCGCCAATATAGAATCCTGCCAAGGCACTGAGAGCGGACCATTGCGGCCATCGACTATGCAACACTAGCGCTAAAATTAATGAGCTCACGAACGGAATAAGCCCACTTTGTATTTCAGGAAAATTTAAGAGATTCATAACATCGGATGTTTATTCACAACCCGAGAATGCGAAGAGGCTAAACCCTCTTCACGGTTCGCAAGGTTACTCGCTGACTAAAAGCCTCAGGTTAGGTCAAAAAATAGGTAGATAATAGGAGCATTTTTTACATAACATGTGCAATACTTAGTACATGTTTAAATTTACTATTGATCAAATTCAATGCTTTCATTCTGTCGTGGATAAAGGCAGCTTCAATCAGGCTAGCGAAAATCTCAGGCGTGCTAAATCAGCGGTTCGTTACTCTGTTAACTCACTTGAGGAGCAACTAGGTTTTACTTTGCTAGATCGAAATTCATATAGGCCAGTACCGACAGCCAAAGGCCGATCCTTTTTGCAACGCTCCAAAAGATTTTTAATCGAATACGAAGAACTTAAGAATTTCTGCCAGCAAATTTCGGAAGGAGTGGAAGCACGCTTGTCTATTAGTGCATCGGGTCTGTGTAACTTAACCGAACTTTATTCAGTTATCAAACAAGCCATGCTCCACTTCCCTTCTACAGAAATTGTGTTGGAACGCGAGTTACTTAGCGGAGAACGAATGCTTTTTCGGGAAATGGTCGACATCGCCATATTTGAAAACATTCGTAACAGGAATGATCTTGAGTACAAATTAATTGATCATATCCGAATGATTCCAGTTATATCGGCTAGTCATTCTTTTCTATCGTTACCAAAACGAGAACGAAACCTTAAAGCCTTATTCCAGCACCCTCAAATTGTACAACGCAGTACGTTACCGGATGATGATTTGCAATTCGGTATATATAAGCAATCACTTAAGTGGCGAGTTGCCGATACGCCTTCTAAACGGGAAGTAATTCTGAATGGCCTCGGCTGGGGTAAACTGCCGGAACACCTAATAATTCACGATATTAATAATCAGCAACTGGTTAGTATCGAACAAATAGATCGAATTACCGAGCTTGATGTGTTTTTATGCAGAAGGAAAAAGGGCCACATGGGTCAAGTTGCGCAATTCATCTGGAATTCTTTTTAACTACAAAGCCAGTAAAGCGTCCATCCCTTTTAAACGACGATTTTCCTACCCTAGATATTTTATTCTGTTCATCAGCGAGGCATCTATATCACCAAACTTAGAGTGGGTTTTTAGAACGTTGCCTCGCTCGCGCCATGTTCATAAAATAAACTAGCGGCTGCTGCACCGACTTCATTTTGCCAGAATTTGACTGTCTGTATATCTTAATTTTTGCATTGAGAACCTCTACTTTTATTTTATAAAAAACTCTACTTTTAACTCCGTTTAAATTTCAGGAGGGTTACATATCGATGCAGCATAAGAGATACGTGTTGTCTATTTTTTAAATTTTTTCCTAGGTAATTAAATATTAATTTGGCTTACAGGAAGAATAGCCTATGTACGCGCAATACAATTTATTACGCAGTACATATAACTAAAAATGATCTCGGGGATATGTTTTTTCCCACGCCCTCTCGAATATTTTTTCATCTTGCTCCCACGCCATCGCTACAGCTTTGACATAAAAATTATGTTCATCACAGGTCATTACTGTTTGAGTAAATGTTTTTGTTTTCCATTCACTACCACGGCTATATTCCCAAACCCATTCATATTCTGCCGTCGCCGAACTAGGTTTATCTGGATGAATACTACAACGCTGTAAAGATGTAGAACCCATTTCAACACCATTGCCGTCAAATTTAGTCTTTCCATTGTCTGCGACAATCTCAAACACATGGCACCCAGTTTCCTTATCTATACGGGTGGAACGTTGTAGATCTACTTCTCTCAATTGTGTCGTTGGTAAATTCGCCACACCAGGTTGATCTGAAAACTCTGTTAGAACACCCTCTTCTGCATCCATTTTTCGTATTGGTAGCAGTAATTTACTCAATCCTGTAATTATTGATAGAGTTGTTGAATTTGGCGATGGCCAAGCTATAGGCCAATAACTTGTAGATAATGCTAAACGCAGAATATGGCCCTTGGGCACAACATAGCCCACATGGTTCATTTTAACTGTAACACTTGCATTCTCTCCTGGTATGAGCGCAGTCGGATCACCTTTACCATGGCGTTGACTTAAATTCAAAATACCACGAGTAATTAAAGTACTCGAGCCATCTGGCCATACATCACACAAGCGGGCTGCAACTAGACTTTGAGATTGATCTGATGAAAGGGTTAGCTCTACATCTGCATTACCCAAAATAGCCGTATCCTCTTTGAGTAAAAGATCAAATACCAAAGACCCGTCGTCCTCCTTACGTTGATCGTCCGGAAGTTCATTGGACGGCCCAAAGACAAACCACGGCATATACTCGCCACCTGCCAAGCCGATAGTCTGAGGCGAACAAATGCAAACACTTCCTTTTTCTACCTCGGTAGAACTTAATGATAATTTCGAGCTATCTAAACCCGCTAAATAGAAAGTGTTTACTTCTACGTTGGGGGACGGCCAGCTCGGCTCACCTACCCATTTTCCAGGACGATAGTCATAGTAGGGTTTAGGTTTTACACTATCTTGTAAATAAACTTGATATCGAGACTCATCCATAATGTCAGTATCTTCCCCCTTAAGCCAATGATCAAACCAACGTGCCGCATCTTCCAAGAAATTAACCGTCGGACCTGGAACGCCAAGATGTGGATATCGATGACACCATGCACCTTGGATTCCGCGTGTCGGTACGGAAAGGTTTTTTAGTAATCGTGAAACCGTATTTGGCCAACAATCTGCATGCCCACTAACCGCATAGACGGGTATTTTAATTGCATCGTAGTTAGTTCCTACAGTCCCGCGTAACCAATACTCATCTTGATGCTGGTGAGTAAGCCATTGATCTAAGTAGTGCGGCGTTTCGTTTAAACGTTCTAACCAAAGGCTGCGCCATTTATCACCTACTAGATTGGGATCTGGGGGACGTGTGTTATAGCCAAACATAAGGGTAGCCCAACCAATGGTTTGGCCCACCATACAGCCCATATAATAGGAACCATCATCGTAATAACGAAATTCCGATGCACCTAGCACTATAATAGTCTTAAGCGGCTTAGGTGCTCTTTGGGCAAGCTGCAATCCAGTAATACCACCCCAAGAAATACCAATTGTTGCTACGTTTCCATCACACCAATTCTGCTCGGCAATCCAATTGATAACGGATACCCCATCATCGATTTCTTGATCACTGTATTCGTCGTACATGACTCCATCGGAACTCCCAGATCCGCGCATATCTACTCGTAATGTGGCATATCCTCGACTGGCGAACCAGGCTATCGTGCTAGAGTCACGAATGGCAGAGTAATCGTCTTTACGGTAGGGAATGTATTCCAAAATGGTCGGAAGTGGTTTTTCCGTATGGTTATCGGGCAACCACAATCTTGCTCCTAAACGAGCCCCATCTGGCATTGGAACCCACAAATGTTCTGTACAATTTATCATTTTACTCTATCGAAATTTACGTGCTAAAACATGCTCATGTTTGTTCATGTTTTCCTGGATAATGACAGGTCAGAGTATGTGACTCACCCGCATCTACAACGGGGGGAAAAGTGCTATTGCAATCCGTCGATACGAATGGGCAGCGGGTATGAAATTCGCAACCCGTAGGTCGATTCATCAAACTAGGTACTTCACCTTTCAATTCTGTTCTTTCAATATTTGCATCTGGGTTAGGCTCCGGATTGGCTGATAATAACGCTAAGGTATACGGATGGCGAGGTTGGGCGAATATACTATTGGTGGGTCCCTGTTCGACAAAGCGTCCTAAATACATAATGGCTGTTCGATCTGAGATATGACGTACAATATTTAAATTATGGGTTATTACGAACATACTGACACCCAATTCGTCTTGCAGTCGATTCAACAGGTTTAGAATTTCACCTTGTACTGAGACATCCAAGCCCGCAGTTGGCTCATCAGCAATAATTAATCTCGGACTAAGGGCTAACGCTCTCGCTACACCTACCCTCCGCGCTTGCCCACCACTCAATTGATGAGGATACCGTTCTGCAAAATGCGCTGGCAAACCCACCATTGTTAATAATCGTCTTGCTTCAGCCTTAAGGTCTTTATCCTTCATGCCATGCACAACATAGGGTTCACTAATCAAAGCACCTACACTTTGTCTTGGGCTAAGTGAACCAACGGGGTTTTGCCATATAAAAGAAATCTGTCTGCGGTACGACTGCATTTCTTCCGCATTCATGAGCGTAACCTCATCACCTAGGAAGTTTATCGATCCTTCTGCTGCCGGTAATAAGCCCGAGACAGCCAAAGCCAGAGTAGATTTTCCGGATCCACTCTCACCGACGAGAGTAAATGTTTGGCCCTCTTCAATGGAGAAAGAAACATCTCGTACAGCATCTATGAATGGATCTTTAATGCCCTTTAGTTTCGCCTTCACTGCCGATAACCCTCGAAATCGTACTCGGAGGTTTTTTACTTGTAGCACAGCGCTCATGGCTTAGCCCAATGACAACTTACAAAGTGGCCTTGAGCCGACTCTCTCCACTCGGGAACCACCGAATCACATTTTGGCATTGCCTTGTCACATCGATTCTTGAAGACACAACCGCTCGGCAATGACGTTAAATCAGGAATCTCCCCAGGGATGGTAGGTAGAGAACGACTTTTCTCGGCAATGCTCGCCGGATCGCACTTTAGCAACTTTTCCGTATACGGATGAGCGGGCAAATGAAATACATCTCGGGCCGTGCCCTGCTCTACTACTTCGCCTGCATACATAACAACAACGTAATCGCACAATTCCGCTATTACGCCTAAATGATGAGAGATAAACAAAATTGAGCAGCCCATATCCCTTTGCAAATCTTTAAGTAAGTGGATAATTTGTACTTCAAGTGTTGCATCCAATGCCGTAGTTGGCTCATCTGCAATTAATAGCGATGGCTGCGCCTGTAACGCCATTGCAATGGATATACGTTGCTGCATACCACCGGAGAATTCATGAGGATATTGATCTAACCGGCTCTCAGGATCCGGAATACCAACGCTGGCTAACATTTCGATTGAGCGTTGGCGTTTTTGTTGTTTGGTTTTTTTATCTCGATATTGAATATCGATCATTTGCCGTCCGATAGAAATGACCGGATTTAGCGTTGACATTGGATCTTGAAACACGATGGACATACGTTGACCACGAATCGCGCGCATTTCATCTTCGCTTATGGTGAGCAGATTACTGCCTTCAAAGTTAATCGAGCCATTAGGAACTATGGCATTTTCAGCGAGTAAACGAATGATTGATGAGATGAGTGTTGATTTCCCACAACCACTTTCACCCACCACACCAACAATAGAACCCTTGGGAACATCCAAATTTACGTGTCGGAGTGCATTAAGCTCGCCCCTGTTGGTGCTGTAATGTACAGATAAATCCCGTATGCTAAGAACGTTATCAATTTTCTGTTCTGCACTCATACGTTCTTCCTCAATTTTGGGTCGATTAAGTCGCGTAAAGACTCACCCAAAAATGTGAAACCCAGTGTAATTAACACGAGCGGAATACTGCCAGCAATAATCGGCCATGGTGTGTTTCGAATGAGTGTATAACCATCGTTGAGTATGCTGCCCCATGAGGGAGTGGGTGGCTTAACACCCATTCCGAGAAAACTTAACCCTGCTTCTAATGCAATTACCGTTGGTATATCCATCGATGCCAGAATAATTAGTGGCCCAATTACGTTAGGTAGAATATGCACCCTCAAAATCCGAGTAGTCGACACACCCATCGCTCGTTCCGCCATTACGAACTCATTCGATTTAATGGTTAATGTTTGTGTTCTCACAACGCGACCATAGGTTGGAATTGAGGTAACAATAATCACCGCAATAACGGTTCCTAACGAGGGACCAACCAAAGCAACTGTTGCCAGCGCAAACATCACCGTCGGAAAAGAACGAATGGTATCAAAGAACAACATAATAATATTGTCCAACCACTTCGGACCAAAACCGGCAAGCATACCGAGGAAAACACCGATGCCAAGTGCGGCGGCGATGGAGATGAACGCGACCTTAAGGGCAACTTGTCCACCATAAAGCACACGTGAGAACAAATCTCTACCGAGTTGATCCGTGCCCAACAAATGATCTACAGAAGGCCCTTGAAGACGATCAATTATGTTTAACTTAATTGGATCGTAAGGCGCAATCAAACCGGCTAATAGCGCACTGGCAATAATTAATACTACCAAGATCAAACCTAGTAGACCCAACGGATCGCGGGAAATACGGTGCAGTGCATCCATCATAGCGATGCCCTTATCCGCGGGTCTAACCAAGCGTTGATCAAGTCAGATAAGGTTGTGCTTACAACAAATAGTATCGTGCTCACTAGCACCGAGCCCATCACAACGGGGTAATTCCGGGTAGTAATCGAATCGAAAATAAGTTTGCCAATCCCTGGTCTGGCAAATACAATTTCGGTAAATAAGGCTGCCGATAACAAAAACCCCATACCAACACCAATAACAGTAACGGTAGGCAATACCGCCAATTTTAAGGCATAACGATACACAACTGTATTTTCAGACAAACCATATGCCCGGGCAGTGCGGATGTGATTCTCACTCATTACCTCTAACATCGATGCGCGAACTAATCGTGATAAATAGCCTACCCAAGAAAGTCCGATGGCAAAAGCCGGCAACACTAAGTGAGAAACCTGATCCCAAAAGTCTCCTTTATCACCTGCGCCAACGGCAGGAAACCAGTGCAATGTTACGGCAAAAATCAATAGTGAATACAACGCTACTACAAATGACGGGGCGGTAATACAAGCAACTGATATAACACCGGTGATTCGGTCGATTAATGTATTACGATGCAATGCTGAGTAACAACCCAATGGTATGCCGATCAACATAGCAAAAATAATGGCCGTAAATATCAACCATAAGGTATAGGGTAACTGACCGAAAACAGTCGCCGCAACAGGTCGATTAGTGATGACATCCATGCCCAAATCGCCGCGCAGAATATTACCAAAAAACTTTACTATCTGGATCGGTAGTGATTGGTCTAATCCCATTTGGGCAGACAGGCTAGCAATCAATTCAGGTGTCGCCCGCGGACCGAGTAAAATTCGTGCCGGGTCTCCAGGGACCATATGAATCATGCAAAACAATAGCGTAACGGCTAGCATTACAATCAAGATACTGAGTGCTACCCTCTTTAGAAAATAGAGTCCCACTAGGAATACCTCTTTGAAAATATGACGCTGCTGATGCGAATGGACTTATCCTTCCGCATCAGCATGCGAACAACGATGCAAACCCGTCGAGGATCAATTATGCGCTAGTAAACCCACGTATTAGTGGTAAACCATCTGGCCGGAACGCGGGTTTAATGGTATTGCGAAAAATTACCGGTGTTGCTTCATGTGTAAGAAAGCGATAAGCACCGCTGTCTTCCATCATACTTTGCATCGTTTGATACATTTCATCACGTTTAGAATTATCTGTTTCTGCTTTAGCTGCCGCTTCCAAACGGTCAAATTCAGGATCACTGTAACGTTCCCAGTTCCATATTCCTTTTTGACTCGTTACGAACCACGCTGTTGCGTATGAAGGATCTGGAGCCATGGAGTACCGGTTTAAAATCAGTTGAATATCTTTATAGCGTTCACCCGCACTTGAATCTCCTAGCGACCAAAAAGCACCCGATTCATGCAAGTTAACTTCTAGGGTTATACCCGCCTCTGCGCATGTTGCTTGAATAACCTGGGCAGTGGTTACATTTGCGGCTTTATTGAGTACATCCAATGTTAACGAAACACCGTCACTCATACCTGCTGCAGCCAAATATTCCTTAGCCTTGGCAATATTCATTTCAGGAGGTACATTACTTTTAGCACGATTACCTATCAAACCAGGCGCAATGATACCTGTTGAAGGCGACGCTGCTCCAAAATATGAGGCTTGCATGATCGAAGGCACATCAATACAGTGCTGCACCGCTTTACGCAAATTAATGTCTGCCATTTTTTCATTTTCAACATTCATCCCAACCCAGACGTAGAACAATGAAGGATATTCTTCTAGCGTAGAATTCTCTGGCGGTGAGGCTTTTAGATTACCAACTGAACCAAGTGAAACACGAGTGCAATCGATATCACCAGACTCGAAAGCTATTTGTGCGGTATTTTCATCGTCTATCGGGAAAATATGAATTTCATCAAACGGTGCATCACCACCGTGCCAATCTGGGTTGCGTGCAAGAATTGTTTTCTGTTTAGGTTGCCATTCTTTATGCGTGTATGGACCTGAGACACTTGGAGTGGTTGTATCCACTTTACCGCCTGCTGCTTGCCATGCATTTTTACTAATAATATTGCCCACTATATACGGCATTGCTATGTTCCATGCCGGAGGATAAGCATCGTCAAAAACTATTGTTCCTTCGTATTTACTGTCAACTATTACTTCTCTTAACGTACCCCAGTCTGGGGCATTGGTCGATTCCAGATCTTTATTTATAATTCGTTCAAATGAATATTTAACATCTTCAGCAGTCATCTCGCCATGACCACCCGTAAACATAATGCCAGCCTTCAATTTAAACTTAATATGCGTCGCATCAACTTGCTCAATAGATTCAGCAGCATCTAAATCGTAGCCCCATTCCCGTCCTGGCTTATATTGAATCAGTTTACTGTATATGCAGCTTTGAATTTCCTCATCGATCACGCCTTGCGAAAATGCGGGGTCTAAACTCCGTAAGTCTCCGTAGGCGCGAATTTTCAGAATTTTTTTTCCTTGTGCATAAATAACTTCCGAAAATGCTCCAGTTGTCGCCGCGACACCAATCGCACCCGTCGCCTTTAAAATCTGGCGTCGCTTTTGATTTACTCCAGTTTGAACTGTTGGTCTTACTTTCATCTTAATTCCTCGAATATATCTATTGAATGCTGCTGAGCTTAACTAATGCGAAAAGTTTTAATCTATCACACAAAATAAAAGTCAGCCATTTCGCAGTCTATCACTACAGTTGCGTCACAGTGCGTCACTAGTAAACTACTCATTTCCTATTGCAATATTTCGCATGTTGGTAGGTTAGTTGCCGTAGATTTGCAGATTATGAGGCACTTATTCTCCATTCGCAGTTAACAGAAATTCGTTGGATGAAATATCATTTGCAATACGACTACGTATCACATCATTTATGCTTTCACTGTCGTATACAAAGAGACCACAATTGTTGATCGCTTTTTTAACGTCCATATTTTTCCCAAGAAATTGATATTCTACTCTAGCCGCTTTTGGCTCATGGGCGTTTAAACTGCCAACACCTGTAGTTACGCCAGACAGAAAATCCAAGTTACTCCGGTAATTCGGGTAGATGATAGAATGACAAATAACTTGTTTTCGCAGCGTTTCGTATTCTGTCAAAAATATTCTATCGCCCAAATACATCATCATACCTTTATATTTGAAACGATTGCGAGGTCCTATATTTGTAGACTTATCCCATAGATGTTCAATTGAGCTCGTATAGAATCGATCGCGATAACGAAAGATTCGTATCAAACTCTTTACAATATAGCCTGGATAGCCGAGCGCATGAAAGTAACTATTGTAATAACCTTGATAACGATCAAGCTCCTCCACCAAATTGGGCATGCTGTCGACAACAGCGTCAATACCACGCGCACGAAGACTGTTATGTAGCTGGTTTGATTTCTCAAGAACAGAGCGAATAAATTCGCCTGGTTCAAGTTGCATCGCTCCTTGGCTGACCTCAAAAAACGAAAAAATTCGCTCAAGATTATGATTTGAAGGAAAGATAGATCCATTTAGATATTTATTGAACTGTTGCCTGTTTATCCCTATTTCTCGACAAACTGACGCCACAGATGGATGCTGATTGCAAAGGGCCTTTAAATTTTTAGCAAAGTATAGATTAGACACAGACTTTTCAGTGTAGGTAAACTCGCGCTACAATAATTCATTAGGAAATAAAGTCAATAACTGTAGTATCGAGCTGATAACTTATTCATGAGCGAGTAAGCGTGTGTACTATAAAAAATATGAGCACATCGCTCCTTTTTAACATCCTGACCCATTCCATAACTTAACATTCGATGTAAAGGTAATACTTGCCTCAGATCATAATTATTTGAGTATATTCTTTTATTTAGCACTCATTTCCCAAGATTATTGTTAGCTTTAAAAGTACACGACGTTAGACCGTTTTTAGGACAACAACGTTCACACCACATTTTACAAGAAATCTTTACATTCTTTATTATACTACTCGTAATTACTATCGTTGCCAGGTGCCGTATTTGAGGTCAACGCAGCAACATCAAGCTCTCTTTGCAAAGAAGAAATTTGCTCGTTCAATACTGCATTGTCTAGTTCCAAAACCTTGATACGACCAGTAAGTTCTTGGATAGAGGTGTTTGTCATCGATAATAACTCATTTGTATTTCGCAACTGATCTTGCAAAACCCCGTTTGAGGTTTGCTCGTTTTGCAATGCATCGGATAGTTGTTTAATTATCGAATCTCGACTTATTATAATATTCGCCTGTCGATCCCTTAAGCTGGAAACTGATAACAGAGAATTGCGTAATGAATCTAGCTCCCTATCTGTTGAGTTATTTAGCTCTTGCTGCTGTTCGGTCATTTCTGCAAATCGTTTCTCATATGCCGCAAGGAGCAATTCGATGTTCTTAAACTTGTTCGTTTCTTCATTCAATAATCTAGTGGTTGCAACTGACGATTGCTTCAGCTCTTGCAACGATGATTCGCGGGAGGATAACTCAAAGTCTACTCGTTTCAATTCTTGGTTTCGTGTAGCCAACTCGGCCCGCAAAGCTATTACTTCCGATTTTTCGTTTAGTAACCTCTGTTGCAAACCATTGTGACTTATTCGTGTGGCGTTAAGTGTCGATTCAAGCTCAGGAATCACGCTAAGCTTTAGCGCAATCTCTTTACTCCGCTCCGCATACTTAGCGTTCAAGGCTTCAAATTGAACGGACATTAAAGCTAACTCATTTTTGAGTCGATTTTGCAGTTTTAGGAATTTAATCTGCTCCTGCAAAAGTTCCTCTTTTTGCGTAATCGCCTGTTCTGTCACTAGCAAGGCTTCTTGAGTGCTTGTGCTTGCGATATCAAGTTGATCCTCCAGAGTACCAACGCGTACTTCAGATGACTTCGCTCGAAAAATCCACGACTCTAAATCATTTTGCACAGAGCGTAATTTTTGTGCTGATTGTTCAAGCTGGCTAAACAACGCAACTTCGCGATCGAATCTAACCTGCTGACGATTAGCAAGAACATAAATAGTCGCAAGCACAGTGATAGTTGCAACGAGAACTAATGCAGTAAATTTTTGAATGACTACAACCCCACTTCAGCAAATAAAGCATATCCTTAATTGCCTCGTCATGAACCAATCCAATTGCTAAAAACAACTATCAAGACCCACCTTTCTCCATCAACACAAGCTGCCTACCCAACTCTGCGAATTTCGAAACTTGAAAGTCGATCTATTGTTTTTAATGTCGATTAAAGCTGCGTCGCCAACGGCAGGTGAATTTTAAAATAGAATCACCCTTTAATCTCATTTTAGTTTTATATTCCGCAGTAATAATCAAAATTTTTTCCTATTGTAACCACAGAAATATGAATTGCATAGCATGCAAATTAATTCTAGAAATATCGCGCACCATTCTGCAAATAACGTATCAATTCGTGTTCGCTGCACGGTTTTAATAAATACCGCACGATAGATTATGCACTCTACTACGATTTTCTGTTCTATGTTTTTCACAGAAATCTCTGTACTTTGAAATCTATCGCTAACCATTTGCGCTAGCTTTGCCTGTGGAGAAAAGAAAACCAATACCCACCACAAAGAGATCACGTGCTTCAGTTTTGAGGGCGTTAGGCATAAATATCGGTCGAAGAGCAGGCCAACTTGGTGTAAATTTGAATAGACTAAGGTATATTACCTATTGTACATGTGAGGTGTACAATAAAATATAAACGACGTTGGTCGATCGTTAAGTAGTATTTCTATAATCGGTAATGCATGGAGCGTTAATGCCTGAAAATTCTACTCAAGCCGGCATATCTACCCGATGATTGGTCCTGCCCTGCCCAAGTCTGAGCGTAACAGACTGGACGAACTCACAAAGTATAATGTCCTAGACACCTTACCCGAACAAGTTTATGACGACCTCGTTTTTATAACTGCTCAGGTTTTCGCTACGCCCATTTCACTCATCAGTTTTGTTGATCACGATCGGCAGTGGTTCAAATCAAAGTTAGGATTGGAGGTTACGGAGACATCGAGAGAGCTCTCTTTCTGCGGGCATGCCATACTCCAGAATGATCTATTTATTATAGAAGATACCTACTTAGATGTAAGGTTTCTGGATAACCCACTGGTAACTGACAATCCGAATATCAGATTTTATGCTGGTGCTCCCATCAGGACCCCTTCAGGTGAGAATATAGGCACAATTTGCATCATAGACACTGTTCCACGGAAATTAACAAGCACTGAAAAACAGTGTTTAATTGGACTTTCCAGACAAGTCTCAAGCCAACTTGAGTTGCGTTTATCCAAACATGAGGCCGTGTCTGCCGACCAAGCCAAGTCGCTTTTTCTGGCAAATATGAGTCATGAAATTCGCACACCTATGAACGCGATTTCTTCGTGTACCGAGCTCCTCATTGATTCGATCGAGGACCAAAACCAACTAAAACTTCTTGGCTTGATGCGTGACGCTGCAAGCGGCTTGATGACAGTAATCAACGACGTGTTGGATTTTACTAAAATTGAGTTCGAATCTATCGAGATTCACGAAGATGTGTTTAATCTACATAGCCTTTTAAACAATATCGTCAACATTTTGAATATAAGAGCAGAAAAAGATGCAAAGATAATTAATCTACATGTAGCGAAATCTGCTCCTGAGTGGATAGTGAGCGATGCCGATCGTCTCAGACAAATTCTCTTCAATCTTATCGGTAATGCCATCAAATTTTGTTCTCAAACCGTTAACGTCAGTCTGCACGTTAATCGATCAGATAATGAAACCTTGCACTGCAAGATAAAGGACGACGGCGAAGGAATATCATCGGAGGATCAAAAGCGAATTTTCGATCGGTTTGCTCAGGCAACTAACACCACTGTGGAAATTCAACCCGGCACTGGCTTAGGATTGGCTATCAGCAAAAGCCTTTGCACTGCCATGAAGGGTCGAATTTGGGTCGACAGCAAACCTGGAGAGGGAGCGGTATTTTTCTTTCAAATACCACTAAAGACAGTCAATTCAGTCGATGAAAGCGTAAACAAAAAACTTTCCAGCATCGCGCCGGACATGGGGCGCACACTACCATTAAATATTCTGGTAGCCGAAGACGACGACGTTAATCAATTATTAATCAACGCAATGCTAAAAAAATTGGGATATAACGCGACATTGGTTTCGAACGGTATTGAAGCGCTCCAGGCGTGCGAGACTAAACACTACGACGTTGTGCTCATGGATATGAATATGCCCATAATGAACGGTATTGAGGCCACTTTGCAAATCCGTAAAAGTGCGATAGTACAACCAACTATTATCGCGCTAACAGCCAATGCCTTTGAATCTGACAAACGAATCGCGATAAATGCAGGGATGGATGATTTTCTTACTAAACCTATTGACCTGAAAACCGTAGCAAGTGCTCTTCGGCGTGCTAGTAACAAGTAGCTCACCACAACAGATGCAAATGAGTTGATTAGAATTCCAAGTCGTTCATTGATTAAGGCTAGTCCACCCTGATCGAACGCAAGAGGCCCAACTAACGCAGATAAGTTGAGCACACTCTCATAGTATAGACCAAACGATGAGTAAACAAGAAAAATGCAGACGCTATTAGTAACAACCCGCCTGCCGTTTCGAGGGCGAGGAAATCTTTGATCCAGTTTCGTTTTACCATGAGTCTTCTTAGTAGCGTTATAGTCAACTGCACTTGCATACAGAAATTGAAAATGAATACTTCGGCCCTATATATGTTACTGATTACGTAAGATGCAAGAACCTGCATCTAAAACAGGGATGGTTAATTCTCTACCCTACTAAGCTTTAAGAAACCGAATAAATACCCTCATGCTATCCGATATTCTCCAGGTTATTACAGGACTTTTTCTACTTTATTTTGGAGGTGAATTTCTAGTAACTGGAGCCGAAAAGCTGGGTAGAAAAATAGGTTTTTCTGGACTTATAGTCGGCATTGTTATCGTGGCTTTCGGGACCAGCGCTCCGGAACTCGCTGTCAGTTTGGATGCAGCTCTAACAGATAACCCCGATATAGCCTTAACAAATATTCTGGGGTCGAACCTTGCAAACATTGGACTCGTACTAGCGCTAACCACATTTATTGGTGGTGTAATGATTAGTCGTGACCTTTTTAAAATTGATCTTTCCAGCATGATTATTGGTTTTATTGCTGTCGCTTATTTTTTAATCGACAACCAATTAAGTCGAATCGAGGGCATCCTTCTTTTAGCTGGTCTCATTAGCTACATAACATTTCGAATCAAGACACTAAAACATACCGGTACGGCTACCAGTGTCAATAATTTACCGAACTCAAACACACTATGCAATTGTCTCCTTGTTATAATCGGCTTCGGAATGCTAGCCATTGGCGGGGATGTCTTGGTTAGTGGCGCTTCTGCATTAGCCAAGGATTTTGGCGTCTCAAAAGCTGTCATAGGATTTACTATAGTCGCCATAGGAACGAGCTTGCCGGAAATCGCTGCATCAATAGCCGCAGTCCGCATGGGCCACGGTGAAATTGCAATCGGCAATGTTGTCGGGTCAAATATTTGGAATAGCTTCGGTGTATTTGGAATAACAGCAAGCATTGCCCCACTCACAGGTCAAAATATACCTTCTCATATGATCTATGCAATGCTTATCGCTGGGTTAATCTTATGGGGCTTCTGCCTCGTAAGTGCTCGACTCAAACTTGTACATGGACTGATACTGATTTCAGGATATTTTGGGTATATGATTTTTGCCGTTCTTTAATGTTCAAGCGAATAGACATGTTTTCAGGGTAATTCTGATTGGACTAACGCCACCCAGAAATCAGCTCCTATGCACAATATCTCATCATTAAAATCGTATGCTGGATTATGTAAACTGCACCCTCCAATACCTTTTTCGCCATTACCCAACAATAAATAGGCACCCGGTTTTTCTTGGAGCATATAGCCAAAATCCTCGGATGTCATAACGGCGCGACTATCGCCCACCACATTGTTGTCACCAACTACTGTAGCAGCAACTTTAGCAGCGATCGATGCCTCATTGGCCGTGTTTATGGTCGGCACAAAATTACGAATATAGCTAAATTCATAATCAACACCATATGCTGCACATACTCCCCCCACAATCTTGCTCATAGTTGCTTCAATCATTACCTGCACTTCCGGTGTCAGAGAGCGGGTATCGCCCTTTAATACCACTTGTCCGGGTACAACATTAACCGTACCGTTAGTTACAAACTCAGTAAACGATACGACTGCATGCTCCATAGGGTTCAAACTGCGCGACACCAAGGATTGCATAGCCGTTACGATTTGCGCGCCCACCACAATCGGGTCTTTACCCAGATGGGGCATCGCGGCATGACAGCCCTCGCCGTTTATTGTGATTTCAAAATTATCCTCGGCAGCCATTATAGATCCTGCTCGAACTGCGAATTTACCCACAGCAAGTGAGGGGAAATTATGAATGGCGTATACAGCGTCAACAGGAAACCGTTCAAACAATCCATCATCGATCATCGCCCTGGCTCCTTCACCGTGCTCTTCGGCCGGCTGAAAGATAAATACTACCGTTCCGTCAAACTCTATGTCGCCCGATAGTAGCTTCGCCGCTCCGAGTAACATAGCGGTATGACCATCGTGACCACAAGCGTGCATTTTACCGTCGAACACCGACTTATACTCAAACGTGTTGTCTTCCTGAATTTTAAGCGCATCCATATCCGCTCTTAACCCAATACAACGATTACTTGTACCTTTTTTCAGGATGCCTACAACGCCTGTATTACCAATACCAGTATGCACTTCGACGCCAAACTCGGTTAGCAGCTGAACAACCAACTGAGACGTTCTATTTTCCTCAAATGCGAGTTCAGGATGACGATGTATGTCATGTCTCCAACCCTGCATGGATAGGAAACAATTTTTAGAAATAGGTGTTTTTATTGTCATATATCCGAAGACCAAAATGTAAACTTGCGATTGGGAAAACATGAATCATCTTTTATTATGCGCATATTACTCATTTCACTTAGCCGAATAAAGACTAATAGAACGTCGAGTTATTACAAACTCACTAATATTTATATAATTAAAAAACATCCCTTAGTAATTTCAGTAAACTAGTCCAATAGTTCACGGAACCTCGTTTGACGGCATCCTCATATGACACCAATAACGACATCTAGTCGAAAAAACTCTATACCCACACTAGGATTGCTTCTTGCTGCAATTGCGTGGGGTTTGTTCTGGGTACCAGTGCGCAATATCCAAGATGCAGGGATAGGACCAGCATGGACCAGTATTATAATTTTTGCAGGCAGCTGTGTAGTTCTCCTTCCGCTAGTTTTACTGCGGTGGCGTAATATTATTAGACATATTGGCCCCCTTTTACTCCCAGGTTTATTGTCAGGCCTGGCTTTTTCATTGTATACCATTAGTATCAACCTGACGGATGTGGTTCGTGTAGTTCTACTGTTTTACATGACGCCTTTATGGAGTACGCTTCTCGGCATAATAGTACTCAAGGAACAACTGAACATAAGCCGTGTGATTGCTCTAGTTCTGGCATTCGGCGGACTTCTTACTATCTTAGGCATTGGATATCAGCTGCCTATTCCTAGAAACATCGGTGACTGGCTGGCACTGGTTTCCGGCATTATTTGGGCGTTTGCATCGGTTAAGCTATTTCAGGGTGGACCTAGCCTACTCGTTGAAAAAGTATTTTTATTCGTGCTATTTGCCCTGCTAGGTTCTCTATGTATCGTTTCTCTACCATTGGGCATCACCGAGTCAATACCTAATTTATCTCAAATAAATCAAATTTGGATTTGGATATTGATAGTATCTATCGTGATGGCACCGATGACCTTTTTAACTATTTGGCCCGCCACGATTCTGAGTCCCGCCCGAGTAGGAATGCTACTCATGGCCGACGTACTTGCCGGCGTTACGTCGGCCGCTCTCCTCACTGATGAGACATTCGGCATGCGAGAAATACTTGGAACCCTGTTGATCGTTAGTGCTGGAGTGATTGAGGTCACCCGTCAACAGTCGAAATAAGCAAACTTGAAATGAAAAAATTATCCACACCGCACAGACGGTCAATATACACGAGTTAATTTGCAAATTTGCTGGCCAAGCGGGAGTCACGGAATATAACAATCCAGTCGGTGAACGCGGCGTTAAATTATGCCCATCCAATGAACCCTACTCAAAATCTTGAAAACGACGGTCCGGTAAGTTCTAGCATAGAACAGAAAGTCTTTAAAATTGCGCTAACTTTGATTGCTCTGTGATCGTAAAAAATGCCGCAAAATAATGAGCTTTATCCTGACAGAAGCAAAAATAACGCAATCGCACTGAGCGATTAGAACAAACATAGTAAAAATCGCATATTTTTTGCCCGGTAATAGTTTACTAATAATATAAGTTTTATATAATTAAATTTATTAGAAAAAAGAACAAAACTTATCATCAAGGCAAGAATTTGCTGATTATTACCAGTTATTAACTGGAATAAATCAGTGGCTGTTATATCATTTGTATAGGTTTTGTATAACATTTGAAAGAAAATGATTGAGTCCACAACGTCGAGCAACCACCAACTTTACCCAATACGTACCGTTTCTGAACTTACTGGCGTAAATGCTATTACCTTACGCGCTTGGGAAACCCGATACGGACTAATAGAGCCTATTCGAAAAGAAAGTGGTCATCGTATGTATCGGCAATCAGATATAAACCGTGTAAATGAGATTGTTGGGTTAACGGCTCGGGGGATACGGGTTGGTCAAGTAAAAGAATTTCTTGACTCAAAAAAACCCGAAAGGAATTTAACAAAAAACGAAAATCCGAATCAAAACCGCTGGCAAACAGGCATCGATCAGATGCTAGGAGCAGTTATTCAATTCGATGAGGATCAATTAGAAGAGGTGTATAATGAATTTGTGTCACTGCACTCAATGGATACCGTTACCGTTAATTTAATCGAGCCGATTCTAGTTGATCTAGGAAATCGGTGGGCTCGTCAACAGGGTACGATAGCGGAGGAACACTTTTTTGGATGCTATCTCCGAAACAAGATTGGAGCGCGCTTTCATCATCGAACTCGCCCCTCTCTCGGTCCAAAATTAATACTCGCCTGTCTGCCCAATGAGCACCACGAAATAGGTTTACTATTGTTCGCTTTAGCCGCGAATAACTCTGGTTATCGGCCAATAGTTCTTGGGGCCAATATGCCAATAGATGAAATAGCTAACGCCGCGAATAAAACTAAATGTGATGGAATTATATTGGCGGGACGGATTAATCATGGATCCAGCGCACTGAGGAGCGAACTAGCTGAACTCGCGTTAAATACCAAAATACGGGTGATGATTGGTGGTGGTGTCAGCGCCGCTGAGATCAATGTGCTGAAGAAATTAGATATTGTACCGTTGGGACATAATATTCAATTAGGACTCAAAAAGCTTTCTCAACTGATCCCCTCTAATTGACAAATACGTAAATACATTAATTGAAGAACATGACTGAGTTTGAAAACCAACCAAAACTGCCAGCAAACCCTTCCATTGGTTTGGCTGAATCAGGCTTATTACCCGATTGGTTAATAAGAACGGGCATACGAAGGCTTTGCCGACAGCGACTAATCGAAATAAATTCTACAGATTGCGAATCACATTCGACACACATGAACGGGTTTGTAGATTCTATGAATCATTCATCTATCGCGCTTCTTCCCGACTTAGCAAACGAACAACATTATGAAGTCCCTCCGGTATTTTTTACCACGGTGCTTGGACGTCATCGTAAATACAGCTCGTGTTTTTGGGATAACTCAACTCGTTCATTAGACGACGCAGAGGAGCGTTCGTTACAGATAAGTTGCGACCGAGCAGGCATAAAAGACGGAATGAAGGTGCTCGATCTAGGTTGTGGGTGGGGATCGTTATCATTATGGATTGCGGAAAAATATCCGAACGCATCAGTGACATCCGTTTCCAATTCAAAACCACAAAAAAAGTTTATTGAGGATACTGCAAAAACCCTTAATCTTCGAAATATTCAGGTGATTACATGTGACATGAACAACTTCGAAGCCACTGAAGCATACGACAGGATTGTTTCCATCGAAATGTTCGAACATATGCGAAACTACCAACAACTTTTTGGAAAAATCGATAGTTGGTTAAAGCCTGAAGGGAAATTTTTTATGCATATATTCTGCCATCGAAATTCTCCTTATGAATTTATTGATAATGGCCCTGCAGACTGGATGAGTCGACACTTTTTTAGCGGAGGCATAATGCCCAGCGCAGACCTGCCATTACGTTTTCAACGCGACCTGAAGATAGAGAACCAATGGAAATGGAGCGGCAAACACTACGAAAAAACCGCAAATGCGTGGCTGAAAAAGACAGATCAAAAGACGAAACACATTAAACAAATTTTCTCGGAAGTTTACGGGGAAAACGACGCAGACAAATGGATTCAACGGTGGAGAATATTTTTCATGGCCTGCGCAGAGCTATTTGCCTACGACAATGGTCAAGAATGGTTTGTAAGTCATTATTTGTTTAAAAAGGCCAATCAGGACTAACTCCGTGCGTATCTTTCAAAACTTCATAACATTTCAGATTGGCTGGTTCGCCTGTGTACTCGGCGCCTCTACAGACAAAGCATGGGTTGGTTTAGTGATAGCCATGATTGTAGTGCTTTTTCATTTGTATTCTGACGACGACCCAATGGCCGAAGTGAAACTAATTTTCACAGCCATGCTACTCGGCTTAATTCTGGATGGTCTACTTACCTCATCAAATTGGCTTATTTATGCAAACCAAAACGGCCAGTCATTTGTACCACCCTACTGGATTATCGCCCTGTGGGCTATTTTTGCAACAACGATTAACGTGACACTAAAGTGGATGCATTC
This sequence comes from uncultured Gammaproteobacteria bacterium, assembly GCA_905478855.1. Classification (GTDB taxonomy): domain Bacteria; phylum Pseudomonadota; class Gammaproteobacteria; order Arenicellales; family CAJQKF01; genus CAJQKF01. The sequence goes on along the minus strand of CAJQKF010000015.1, from coordinate 24,175 downwards.
ACGTTACGTTATCGCATGCATATTTGGGATGATTGGCGGCCCGTTAAGTTTTATCGCAGGAAAAGAACTCGGAGCGGTTGTTTTTATTCAGCCGACCCAAGCGCTTTTAGCTCTGGCAATAGGCTGGGGAATTGCAATGCCACTTTTAATTTACTGCGCCAGTCACTTTGGTAACACGAGTTATAAATTAAAAAGTCTAACGATCGGCAATAAGGGAACTTTATAATGGAACTGCAAAACTATACATTGTTAGTGATGGGTTTACTTTTAGTGATGGTATTACCCTGGTTAATTAGTATAAAAATGAGAAACGTTAGTACCGTCGATAGTTTATGGTCACTAATTTTTCTCTGTTTAGTGTCAGGTTATGCCGTCATGCTAGATACTATTAGTGCTCGTGGTTGGGTTGTGCTGTTGTTAGTAACTATTTGGGCATTACGTTTATCTGTTCACATATCTTTTCGAGTACACGGTAAGGGTGAGGACAAACGTTATAAAGTCATTCGGGAAAACAATGAACCGGGATTTAAATACAAAAGCCTATATATTGTATTTTGGCTTCAGACTGCATTGGCAGCAGTTATTGCGATCCCGCTCATTGTTAGCCTTAATAGCGCAAATCCGATTAGTGCTATCGATTTTATTGGTTTAGCGCTCTGGTTATCAGGAATGTTTTTTGAAGTAGTAGGTGATTACCAGCTGACAATATTCCAAAAAAATCCCAACAATAAAAATAAAGTTCTCAATACAGGGCTGTGGCAATACACGCGACATCCCAACTACTTTGGAGAATGTGTTCTCTGGTGGGGTTTCTACTTTATATGCGTGTCGGCCGGCGGGTGGTGGACAATATTTGCCCCGATAGTTATGACTATACTATTAGTAAAAGTATCAGGAGTAACTCTTCTAGAAGACACTATCGAAGCAAGACGACCTAACTATGCAGCCTATATAAAAACTACAAACGCATTTATACCTGGAACTAAGAAAAAGGTGTCTCCGACATGATGGAACTAATTAAAAGGATACGTCTCAGAACTTTACTTTTACTAGCGATTTCCAACATTAGCATTTCAAGCGCATCATCAATTACTGATGAAAACTGGAATTTTCGTGTACTACTCGATGACAAGGAGATTGGCTATCATAATTTTCATCGCAGAACTCAAAACCATATTCAGACAATCACCAGCGAAGCGACTTTCGAGTACAAATTACTGTTCTTAACGCTATTCGAGTATCAACATGACAACGTAGAGCTGTGGAAAGGAAACTGCCTCAACTCCATAGAATCAAACACCAATAACAACGGTATTCAACTCCAAGTATCTGGACAGCAGAGTGATAATTCTTTTACCATCGAAAGCTCGAATGGAGCATCAAAATTACCAGCATGTGTGATGACTTTCGCATATTGGAATCCACAGTTTCTCGATCAATCAAAGGCACTAAATAGCCAAAATGGAAAATATGTAGACATATCGGTATCCGAACCGATAACCGAAACTCTCAACTTGAATGGGCATAGAAAACTGGCGCGACGATATGACCTTAACGCTGGTGAACTAGACCTACAATTATGGTACTCAGAAAAGAACGAATGGTTAGCATTAGCCAGTGAAGTTAAAGGCGGTCGTATACTTAAATATCAACGTACCGGTGTAAATCTATGAACCACTCTCGGTTGCTAATTTATATCAATTCTAAAACAACCTTTTTGCTAGTACTAACAATGTTAATAAGCGGTTGCGCTACTCATGGAAAGCTCCCAACGGTTACTCAAGTAGATTTAAATGCCTTTATGGGAAAATGGTACGTTATCGCAAACATACCTACTTTTATTGAAACAGATGCGCACAATGCGACAGAAACCTATTCGCTCAATCAAGATGGGAGTATAAATACTCGCTTTGAATTTCTGGCAGGATCGTTTGACGGTAAGCGAAAAGAATATAACCCCGTAGGATTTGTGAAGAATACAACGACCAATGCCGAGTGGAGTATGCGCTTCATTTGGCCATTTAAGGCCGACTATCGAGTTGTGTACTTGAACAACAATTACACCACCACCATTATAGGAAGAAACAAAAGAGACTACGTATGGCTAATGGCTCGTACACCCGAGATATCAAACGATCTATATGAGGAAATGAAAGATCTAATTGGAAAAATGGGATACGAAACAGCACTCCTGCAGAAAGTACCACAACAATGGTAGCGGTTAAGAATTATTCTCCCGTCTTTTTTATGGGCACTAGTAGTGGCGACAGTAATTATTATGTTACGGTTCAGCTCGATGCACACTCAATTCATGACAGGAAAGATTAATGAAAATTGCTGTGATCGGAACCGGCATAGCCGGAAATATAGCAGCGTGGAAGCTATCTAATGATCATGATATCACTGTATTCGAAGCGGAGTCACGAATCGGTGGTCACACAAACACCGTAAACGTAACCGAAGGCGGACAGACATTTTCAGTGGATACCGGATTTATCGTTTTTAACGAATGGACCTATCCAAATTTTATACAAATATTGGACGAACTCGGCGTTCAAAGCAAGAATAGTTCCATGGGTTTTAGTGTGCAAAACCCTAACGCTGGTTTGGAATACTGTGCTTCTAGCATAAACGCACTATTTACCCAACGACGCAACATTCTAAGGCCTGCATTTTACAGAATGATACGTGATATTTTACGATTCAATCGTGAAGCACCTGCGTTACTCGAAGATGACTCTACCAACAGCACGCTCGCAGAGTATCTAAAACGTAAAAATTACTCCAGTGAATTTATATTCGATTTTGTCATGCCAATGGGTGCTGCAATATGGTCGTCATCGGTTACTCTAATTCAACAAATGCCTGCACAGTTTTTTGTACGGTTTTTTAAAAATCACGGCTTGTTGTCTATCAATGACCGTCCGATGTGGAAAGTCATCGAAAATGGTTCTCATAATTACGTCGAAGCCCTCGTAACAAATTTTCGGAATAAGATCCGACTCAATTCTAAGGTTGAGTCAATTACTAGGCAGTCTGCGTATATTGGCGTTAACGTTTCAGGACAAGAAGAGGAACAATTTGACGCGGTATTTATAGCTACTCATAGTGATCAAGCATTAAAATTGCTGCGCGATCCTACCCAGTTAGAATGGGACACATTAAACGCTATACGTTACCAGGAAAACGAGGCAATATTACATACAGACACATCCCTACTGCCCAGCAAACGACGGGCTTGGGCCGCTTGGAATGCGCATATGCAAAGTCACTTGCAACATCCAGTATCGGTTACCTATAACATGAATATATTGCAGGGTTTACCGACAACAAAACAGTACATGGTAACCCTTAATCATTGTGACTCAATTGACCCGGACAAAATAATCGACCGTTATAAATATTCGCATCCAGTATTCACACCAGAAGCCGTTAATGCTCAAAAGCAGCATGAACAGATTAATGGATTTGATCGCATTTACTATTGTGGGGCCTACTGGCGTTACGGCTTTCATGAAGACGGTGTAATAAGCGCTCTCAATGCCATCAAACACTTTCAAAACCGGCATTGAGATGCAAAGCGCAATATTTTCAGGGCAAATTAAGCACCGACGGTTTTATCCGGTAAAGCATACGTTTAGATACCGTGTTTTCATGATGTTTATTGATCTCGCTGAAATAGATCAAGTTTTCACTAACCGTTGGCTGTGGTCTACTAAACGAATAGCTATTGCTCGGTTTAAGCGAGAGGACCACGTAGGAGACAACAATACTTGCCTAGATGAATGTGTTCGTGACCTGGTCGAACAACACGCTGGCATTCGACCTACCGGCCCAATTAGATTGCTAACAAATTTACGTTATTTTGGCTACTGCTTTAACCCGGTTAGTTTTTACTACTGTTACGACGCTAAAGATAAAACGGTAGAAACTATAGTTGCGGAAGTAAACAACACACCCTGGGGGGAACGTCATTGCTACGTGCTACCTACCGCAGGTAATTGCAGCACTCAAAATCTCTATACATTTCAGCCGAAGAAGGTCATGCATGTATCACCGTTTATGCCTATGGATATTGACTACACATGGAGGTTTAGCCAGCCAACGGATCGACTCACCGTCTTCATGACCAACGATCAGCAGCAGAAGAAAATCTTCGATGCCAGTCTCGATTTAGCTCGAACAGACATAACCGCTTGCTCGTTAGCTAAAACACTTGCGCGATATCCATTTATGACATTTTCCATAATTTTTGGTATTCACTGGCAAGCATTAAAACTGTGGATAAAAAAATGTCCTATCTACGACCATCCAAAGAAAACATATTAACAATGGAGTACTACTCATGAAGTCGGTGAGTCTTTCATCTGAACGACATCTTGATACCCGTCAAAAGCCACGCATACTTGATCGACTGGCTTTTAAATTAGTTATTCAACAGCTGAAAAAAATACAGCTGGGTCGTTTGGTACTGATCGATAGGGACCAACAGTTTGTATTTGGAGTAGAAGGCGATCTGATTGCAAGAATCCATATTCACGATAGGTCATTCTATTCGGATATCGCTTTTGGAGGCTCAATTGGCGCAGGCGAAGCCTATATGCGTGGAGCCTGGAGTTGTGATGACCTGGTAACATTAGTCCGTTTATTGGTCCGAAACATCAACGTAGTAGACGATATGGAGGGTGGAACGGCGGCCTTGACAAGACCCTTTCAGAAATTATTCCACTGGGTAAATAGAAATACACGAGAAGGCGCTCGCAGAAATATTTCCGCTCATTATGATCTTGGCAACGATTTTTTTTCGTCATGGCTTGATTCAAGTATGATGTACTCCAGCGCCATATTCCCAACAGAGGACGCAAGCTTACACGAAGCGCAGATCTATCGACTCAATCATATTTGCAATCAATTACAATTATCCAGCTCAGATCATTTAGTAGAGATTGGCACAGGCTGGGGTAGTATGGCTATTCATGCAGTGCACAACTTTGGATGTAGAGTAACAACTACTACTCTTTCTCTTGAGCAATATGAACATACCCTTGAACGGGTTAAAAAAGCCGGTCTTGAAGATCAGATCACCGTTCTACTACAAGATTATCGCGATCTAGAAGGTACATTCGACAAGCTCGTTTCCATTGAAATGATCGAAGCTATCGGCTGGCAACAGTTTGATACGTACTTCGCAAAATGTGGCGAACTATTGAAACCAGGTGGACGGTTACTTATTCAGGCCATTACGATTGCTGACCAGCGTTACGAAAATGCAAAACGGTCTGTAGATTTTATACAACGGTACATTTTCCCGGGATCAAATTTGCCATCGATCAGCGCAATGACCTCTTCAATCGCTCGAAAAAGCGATCTATTGGTGACTGGGCTTGAGGATATCGGATTACACTATGCAAAAACGTTACGTTATTGGCGTCAAGCGTTCTTAGATCAACTGCCATTAGTTCGGGAAATGGGTTATTCCGATGATTTTATTCGAATGTGGGAATTCTATCTTTGCTACTGCGAAGGAGGCTTTCTTGAAAGAGCAATAAGTGATGTGCATCTTATCGCGGATCGCCCGTTACATCCTTACACACCATAACGTAATCGTAAAAGCACTAGTTAAGTAAGAAAAATATCGACTAGATACGTTTAGAACCAATGAACGGGCAATAATTTTCATATTATGTATGGCAATGTGCTGTAGCTGAGTTGTATTAATCTATCATCTTGTTTTTATCACTAAAATAAACGGTGATGCAGCAATAATTAGATAAGAAAGACCTAGTTGGAATTTAGGAAATCCAATAATATCGCATTAAACAATTCGGGTTTTTCCAAGTGAACCGCATGAGAACAACCAGGCACGACAGCGAGTTCCGCATCTTTAATAGAACACCATAGTTGATTCGGTTGTGGCCAGAGATAAGCGCGGTCGTGATCCCCCCAGAGCACTAGGGTTTTAGATTTCACATTAGTTAATTCGAGTTCTCCTGACCATGTTTCCATAGCAGTCAACGCGGCAAGGGCTGCTTGCATAGAGGCTTTAACACCAATTTCGGCACATGGAACATACCCGTTTCCTGTTTCACCGTGCAGAAACCAAGTGGCAGCGATCCTTCTGGCAGTAGCTTCAATACCATCAGATAGTAAACGCTGCCGAGATCTCGCCAAAGTTTCAAAGCGACCTGGCATTGAACCTAACGGGCCAGTCCCATAAAGAATAAGCTTAGCAATACGCGATGGTTGCTGTGCAACCATTTGTTGAACAATCATGCCGCCCATTGAATGACCTAACAAATGGAAGTTAGAAATGCCCTGCTGCTCAACATAATCCAGCACATAGTTAGCGTATCCTGCAATAGTATCAGGAGATTTCATTTCATGTTGTAAACCAAAACCGGGCAAGTCGGGGGTAACTACATCATAGCGTTCTTGAAACACTCGTACTTGATCTTCCCACTGCTCGCTACCCCCTAGATACCCATGAACCAACACTAATGGCATTCGATCGCTTCTATTAATCTCATTCATATAAGTTACTTTCGATTCCCCTGGACGATTCTATCGAGAATCATGGCGCAAAATAAGATTGCGAATCCTGCAAGAATACCCTGACCAACATTTGCGTATTGAAGGGCCTCCAGTACATCTTCCCCTAGACCCCGTGCTCCAATGAGGGAGGCTACAACAACCATCGCCAAGCTAAGCATAATCGTTTGATTAATACCGGCACGTATAGAGGGACTCGCTAGCGGCAAATCAACCTTCGAAAGTAGATACCACTTCCCTGCTCCAAATGAAATTGCCGCTTCACGGACGCTTTCCGGTACACCACGTAAGCCAAGAACGGTAAGTCGTACAACGGGTGTTCCACCAAAAATCATAGTAGTAACCACCGCGGCAGGTTTCCCTGTTCCGAAAAATGCAATCACCGGTATCATGAAAACAAATGCCGGCATGGTTTGCATAAAATCCATAATCGGCCGAATAAAAGAATAGAATCGTTCCCTTCTGGCGCAATACATGCCTAATGGTATCCCGATGACAATAGAAAGACATGCAGCCGTACCAAGCAATGCTAATGTGGTCATTGCTTTTTCCCAAAACCCCAAAAGACCCATATAGCTTAAAAATGCAGCTGAATAAATCGCTGTGCTGGGTCCCGCAGATAACCAGGTTAATAAAATAATAAAACTTGCGATAACCATCCACGGAGTCTCTACAAAAATCAGTTCGAGTCCATCAAGTAATAAACGAATACCATAAGTAATAGCATCAAAAAATGGTTCACCATTTTGTATCGCAAAAGCAAAGAATTGTTCAACCCATCCAATGCTAACCAGACGAATTTCTGGACGTGTCGGAAATTCGATTAACCATGCAAAAACACCCGGAAAGCTATAATGGGTTACGGTAGCAAACAGAATCAGCAAAACAAAACCAGCACTCAAGACATAATCCTTAGTCGCCATACCAGTCGACAAAGAAGAGTCTGAGAGCCATTCAGAAAATCGTTTTTCAAGTAACCAGTTGGCACTCACTGATTGTGAAAACTTTATAAGTAGAAGAATTATCACACCGGCAAACGCTATCCAGAGCCCTAATCCTTCCAGTTGTTGGGCTTCTGAACGAATACCCCCTATTGCATCTTCCAGGGATGAAACCGTTCTACGATACACATCAACTTTATCTGTATTATTTTCGATAGCCGCGGCCAACTGCTGTCGCCTGAGATCAAGTGTTCCTTCTATCTTTTCAATACGCGCCCAGGCTTCTGTCGCCAAATTACCAAATATTCCACGAATAATTTGAACAATCGCAAAAGTTTCTAGTATTAAAAAACTTAGCGCCCAGTTCCACATACCACGTGCACCAAACCAAATGGAACCGAGAATTGCTGCCCAAAAGTTAAAAGTCCAAGCAAACCCTGCATGATTACCAATTTTTTCAAATTGTCGTTCATAATAGGCAACATTAGTTTTTACAAAGCTAACAATTTGCACCTGCTTCTCCGCGTCAAATTGTTTTTCGCTCATATGTGATTTTTGAACAGAACGAGATCTTTCTGTAGATTGCCTGCTCATGATGTTTCTGTTCCTTCCAATACCGTCTGTAATATATGTTTTCGGGTAATAAACCCAACGTCTTGGCCACCTTCAGAAACAACGACAGGCATGTCATCAGAGATAGATACTTCAATTACAGATTTAAGCGTATCGTTATGATGAATCCTACTAGCATTCTTCAGTGGGGTTTCCCCCTGATATTCTTCAAGTGGTCTCATGACAGCGTGCGCCCGCACTATTTTTAGCTTAGATATTCCTGCAACGAAGTCAGACACATAATCATCTGCAGGATTCATGACTATCTCTTCGGCGGTGCCAATTTGTACAACTCGTCCGTCTCGCATAATTGCAATTCGGTCGCCTATACGAACAGCCTCATCCAGATCATGAGTAATAAACATCGTAGTTTTTTTCATTACTGCCGATAATTTTATGAATTCGTCCTGTAGTTGACGACGGATCAATGGATCCAATGCACTGAATGGCTCATCCATTAATAGCACTTCTGGATCCGCTGCAAGGGCTCGAGCCAAGCCTACTCGTTGTTGCATGCCACCCGATAGTTCATGGGCGAACTTATTTCCCCATGCATCAAGCTCTACTGTTGCTAACATATTTGACGCAAGTCGCATTCGCTCATTCTTGTTTACATTACGTATCTCTAACGGCATGGCAACATTATCGAGTACAGACCGGTGAGGTAATAAAGCAAAGTTCTGAAAAACCATACCAATCTTTCGATTTCGAAACTCCTGTAAATCTCTTATTCCTAGCGCCATGACGTCTACACCATCGATAGATATCTTGCCAGCTGTTGGTTCAAGTAATCTATTAAAATGACGAACTAGAGTGGATTTACCACTCCCAGACAGCCCCATGACACAAAATATTTCTCCCTTTCGAACATTAAAACTAACGTCTGCAACACCCACAACGGCATTATATTCTTCCAAAACTTGATCCTTGGAAAGATCTCCATCTCTAACAGCCTTTAATGCAATTTCCGCATTATCCCCAAAAACTTTCCATACGTTCTCAACCTCAATAGCGATTTCGTCGGTATTCTGTGGCTTATCTGTTGAAGTATTAATTGGGAACTCCGTATTATATTGATCCAATGAAAAAAACAGGGTCGATGCAAATACGACCCTGTTTAATTTATAAACCGAAAAGAATTACAAACCTAACCAGGCATCAACTCTATCTGGGTTTTTAGCTATCCATTCGCTGGCTACTTCTGCAGCATCACGTCCATTGCCGGAGATTTCGAATGCAAACCCACTTACATCATCAGCAGTTAACGAGAATCTTTCAAAGAATTCAGCAATAGCCGGTGAACGATCCTTAAGAGAGTTAGACCACGCTATTTGCACATTTTTCAACGCATCCTTTGTTGCTACTTTGGAGTCTGTATACCAATCAGGTGAATCTGATGGCTGAACCATCTTGTAGTTCGCAGGATCGTAAGTAGGCTCTGTTAACATTTTCACATCAAACATATACCAAACAGCATGAGGCTTGTAGCAATAAAAAGCATATCCTTCGTTCTTTGCAATGGCATCTTTTACTCGTGCCGTTTTAACACTTTCCTCAGCACGAATTGGTTCGATAAATGAAAGTAAATCATAATCACGCACTTTCACTTCATTTACATTTGCAGAAGCCCAGCCCGGAGCACCAATCCACATTTCACCTTTACCGTTGCCATCGCTATCCATTAACCCCGCGACATCAGGTCTGCCTAGGTCTGCAATATCTGTAATGTTATTGGCTTCCCCAAATGCGGTTGGCACACAAAAACCTTGATTCCCCTCGTATGAATTACTACTCAATGTAACGGTACCTTCACCGTCAACATATTTTTTGGTAAAGCTTTCCTGATTTGGCAACCAAACATCTGGATGCACATCTATATCGCCTTTTCCTTGATGCATGCCTTGAAAAATAGTGGCATTATTTCCCGGTACTAAGTTTGCTTCACCACCAATACGCTCAACTACTACAGCTTGTAATAGCGCAGCTATAGCTTGTGCACCAGTCCATGACGGAGCACCAATATTTACCTTTTCTGCGCTAAACGCTACAGTTGAAGACAGGCATAATGCTACGCCAGTTACTGAGCTTAATATAAGTTTTCTCATCTATTACTCCACAAAAACAAATTAATTAGTTTCGACACCATCCGCCCTATTAGGTCTGATAGTATCTTTGATTTTATTGCTGAAAAAATTCACCGATAGTTATGTTCATCGTCAACAGACAAGAAACATATACATAACTATTACTGTTTTTGTTTTTAGAAGCAAATACCAAAATCGACTAACAGCATTCCAATACGGTATACTAGACTCAGAAAAGTTGATTTTGCCCTTTTACACCATAGAGATCTGTATATGTCGCTAGATATCAAACTTCTAGAAGACTTTATTAGTTTGGTTCGTTTCGAAAGCTTTACACTAGCCGCACAAGAACGACGAATAACCCAATCAGCGTTAAGTCGGCGGATAAAAGCCTTAGAGAACTGGTTGGGTACTAACTTAATTCGGCGTGAACAGAAGGCTTTTTCACTGACACCACAAGGCCGGATATTTCTTACCGAAGCCGAAATCGTTCTGCGTCGACTTTATAACGCTAGAGAAGCTGCCTGCGTGATTAGCCAAAACAGAGACCGCGAAATAACCGTGGCGGCTCAAAACTCAATCGCACAAACGTTTTTTTCCCATTGGGTAAAAAATCTTGAAACCCAATTGGATAATGTTTACATACGACTAATATCTGAAAAATTCACCGATTGTATCGAACTTTTTAATCGTGGCGATATCAACTATTTATTTTGTTATGCAAATAGTTACCTAGCCCCTCCCATCGATAGTCAAAAGTATTCGTACCTGACAATTGGAAAAGAACTCCTTATTCCAGTAAGTGCACCTAAACAGAATGGTGAGCCAGTCTTCAAACTACCCGGCTCACAAAAAAACCCCCTATCGTTCGTAGCTTACGTGCATGACTCTATATTCGGAAAGGCTGTTGACGCCTTAATACAAAACAATTCAGATAACTGTCATTTACTAAGACGTTACGAAAACCCTTATTCACACACTCTTAAATCATTGGCCAATGAAAAATTGGGCATCGCTTGGCTACCAGAGTCATCGATTAGGGAAGATTTTGATCGAAATTCGCTATGTCGTGCAGGAGATACGCGGTGGGACATCGAATTTGATATTCGCATGTATTATCATCATGACGCCAAATCAGAATGGGAATTGAGCATTCAGCAACTTTCTTTGCAGATTGCTAAGGAAGAAGGAATTTGAAGTACAACAAGTTAATCCCAATCAACTGATGACGAATAGAATTATTTTCGGATCTATTTACTAATTTCCAAAGATTGCTTTTGTTACGGCGTTACACAAAGAATTTTCGCCGAAGCATATCCTTGCGTATCAACACTCATACTGGGTTTCACCAAAAACCACAGCCGCTCGCCAATTCATGCAATGTTGTGCATTCCGGCATTCGCATCAAGGGTGATTAGGCTAAAGTGTCATCCACTAGACTCATCGTATTCCACATTTCACTATAAAGCCCACCTAGGGATAACAACTGACTATGACTGCCTACTTCTACAATTCTACCTTCATCAAGCACCACTATTCGATCAGCACTCATAATTGTGGATAATCTGTGAGCAACAATGAGTATGGTTTTTCGTTCATCCAATTCAATTAGTGCATTTGTAATTCGTTGTTCGGTTAATACATCCAAAGCGCTGGTCGCTTCGTCTAACACTAATATAGGAGAGTTCTTGAGAATAGCACGTGCAAATGCCAATCGCTGAACTTGCCCTCCGGAAACCTTGGATCCGCGTTCACCCAAAACCGTATTATAGCCTTGACTCATCTTCGTAATAAAATCATGAGCATCTGCGATTTTACAGGCGTTTTCAATATCAACTTGTTTCGCATCGGGGTTCGCAAACAGTAAGTTTTCTTTAACTGTGGTGTTCAAAATCAGATCATTTTGCGACACAACGGAGAACAAATGATGCCAAGATGTGGGCAAAGCTTCCGCAGAACTGAGGCCTCCAAGGGATATGCTTCCTTCATCCGGTTCGTACAGCCCCGCTATTAGATCAATCAGAGTCGACTTTCCAGCACCCGACGGCCCTACAAATGCCACCTTCTCACCGCGCGCGATACGTAAATCAATATTCTCAACTACGTTTTCAGATTTAGAATTATATTTAAAACCGACGTTAGTCAGATTTATTGACTCCCAATTATCATTAATTTCCGGACCACTGTCGCGAGCCAGTTGCCCTTTGCTAGTTTCCAAAAAATCCGATGCATGCTCCAAAGCGGGCAAATGTTTCGCAATCGTCGAACGAATAGTATTGATAGTAGACAAACGATTCCCACATCGATTTAAAACAAGAATATAGGCCAACAATGGAGGCAGAGATTCTCGAGCAGAACCAGACGTCGAGTATCCAACGAATAGAATCAATACCGCCATAACGATAATTATAATTTCTTGTGCAGGCGCAATTGGTGCCCCCCAGAGAGTCGCTTCGCGTTTTAAGCGAACCGTTTCCCAAATTGTTTTCTGAATAAAGCCCAAAACGAAATCAGTGCGACCATAGAGTCGAACCAAGCGCATAGCTTGTAAGTACTCAATTGTCTGAGTCGACAGCTGGATACTCTTCATTCTAACCTTTCTTCCAATGATTTTAAGTCGATTCAACAGCGGAAATATAACAATCAAGATACCCAGAAAACCAACTCCTGTTACCACGGTTAGCTTCCAATTAGAATAAATTAGAATTGACAAGTACGCGATAAAAACAGTTGTCGCGACTAGAGCTTGATTCATAATACTTAAAAACTTGACTGCTCCGTTTGCATTCGAGAGCAAGTTTTGCTTTTCACCAGGTGTAAAACTATTAACAAGTTTATAGTCCAAACGCAGCAGTCGAAGGACGATTTTAGATTGAAGCTGCATACTAACCTTAGCTTGAAGCTGCACACCCACTATAGATAAACCATATTGAATCAATGACTTAGCGATTTGACCGATTACTGCAATAACTAGCAAGTAAAGAAAAATTTGATGATTGCTATATATCTCGCAAATTTCTATATTAAAAATAGCGCCAAATTTTTCCAACGGATCAAGACAAGTGTCTGATTCACTGGTAATAACAAACACCGCGGTTGCAAGAGATCCGAGCGATATTCCCTCCAGCATTCCGACGACAATCCCCAACACCAATATAGTAACCATTAGCAATTTGAACTGAACAGCCAGCTCCATAATCAACCAGAACGTGCGTTCCGCGGCAACACTCATCTTGCGCACGACTAAGCCGAATATGAAATTCTTAAATTTACGATTCATTAGGGAATTATTAAATTACTTGTGACTCGACGTTCAGAATTGAACATATCTAGACAGCATAATTAGGGAAGTCAAATTGTTGTATTTGCAGCAATCGATACTGTCGCAGCATTATAATCTTCGACCGATATTCAGTCTAGCAAAACAACGTAAATTCTAAAAGGTACCGGTCATGCAGGTATTTAGAATGCATGTTATCAACGCCGAGTAAATATCCACTGAGCATCGGTCGAGGATCCAGCATGATACTCATAACCCTCCCAATTAAACAGCTTAAGCTGTTCTGGGTCCTTAAGTTCGTTATCGATCATATAGCGCGCCATTGCACCCCGTGCTTTTTTCGCGAAAAAACCAATAACCTTATACTCTTCGTTTTTAAAATCCTTAAATACAGGCGTGATAACGGTCGCTTTCAATTTTTTCAACTGCACCGATTTGAAATACTCGTTTGACGATAGATTTATCAAAAACTCAGATTGAATATCTTTCAGTTGTTTATTGATTGCTCTGGTAATTTTATCGTCCCAAAACTGATACAGATTATTCGCGCTGCCAATATCCACTCGGGTCCCCATTTCGAGCCGGTATGCCTGAATTAAATCAAGCGGTCGCAATAAACCATATAATCCGGATAAAACTCTCACATGTTGTTGGGCGTAAGACAAATTCGCGTCATCCATGCTATGGGGATCCAATCCAATGTAGACATCACCTTTAAAGGCAAAAATTGCCTGTCTCGAGTTTGACTCGTTAAATGGTGTTTTCCAGTGGCGAAAGCGATCTACATTTAACTCTGCAATTGCGCTGCTAACCTTCATCAGCCTAGATAAATCTTGACCCGAAAATTGTTTCATCCGCTGTATCAGTCTTCGCGACTGACTAAGATGATCGGCTTGACTAAAGCTGTCAGTTGCAATTTGACTATCAAAATCTAGGGTTTTAGCTGGAGAGATTAGGGCAAGCATTTTCGAGACAATATTCAGTAGTAATTAGTCGTCTTAGAATATCAGAAAGTGAGAGAATTAAAGAAACAATATTTACAACCCTATTTAATAAATTAATTATCATCAAGCTTCCGTCTATGAAATAGACACTAGAACGATCGGACGAACAATAAGGTCTGATGATTCGAAATCACAAAATTATTTGCTATAAAATATAAACACCTTAAAATTCACCAGTAAATTTTCACAACTTCTTGAGATTTGTTCTATGGCCACTACAAACCCTATTTCCAGCTCCGTCGATTTCGAAAAGGATGGAGTACAACACGGATTTCTCACACTGCCCCATTCCCGAGATGATTCAGGTTGGGGATCTTTAATGATTCCAATTACGGTGGCGAAGAACGGACAAGGGCCAACAATTGTTTTTACCGGTGCAAATCATGGCGATGAATATGAAGGCCCGATAGCCTTATTCGATCTTGCACAATCGATAAACCACCAGGAATTAAACGGTCGGGTTATTATTATACCGGGCATGAATTACCCAGCATTAAGAGCCGGCAAACGAACATCACCAATAGACGGGGGAAATATGAATCGCAGTTTCCCTGGAAATCCAACTGGAACGTTAACTGAAAAAGTTGCTGATTATTTTCAGAATACCTTATTACCGCTATCCGACATTGTTGTGGATTTTCATTCCGGCGGAAAGACAATGGAGTTTGTGCCATTTTGCTGCGTTCACATATTGGACGACAAAGACCAACAGGCCCGATGCACAGCGGCTATGAACGCATTTAACGCCCCCTACTCCATGATTCTGCTGGAAATAGAAGCTGCCAGCATGTACGACACAGCGGCAGAGAATATGGGGAAAATATTCATTAGTACCGAATTAGCGGGTGGTGGAAGTGCATCTGCTTATTCAATTGGCGTTGCAAAAAAGGGCATTCGGAATATCCTTCGACATACGGGAATTACGCAGGGTGAGCTTGAAGTTGGAGACACGGTCAACCTGGACATGCCGAATTCGGATTGCTATGTATTTTGTGAATCTGAGGGGCTACTGGAGCTTTGCGTGGATCTAGGCGATCGTGTCGAAGCAGGAGACCTCATCGCTCGTGTGCATGACTTGACGCGCACAGGCATAACTCCAGTTAACTACTATGCCGGTATAACTGGCATAGTCAGCGGGCGTCACTTCCCAGGAAAGATAACTATGGGAGACTTTATGGCCGTTATTGCCGTTACCGAATAGTAGCAGAGAAGATTCTGATCACATTCAACATACAAGCCGCATCTTAGCTGGGCTGATGAAGTACTGCCCTCTGAAGGTTTGGTGGTTATGAAAATTTGTGCGGCCCGACGCCACTATCCTTTACTAGTCACAGAATCCGGTGGTGAACGAATGAGTGATGTCGCACGGGAACTTATTATTGTTGAATAACTTTGGTTATGTTTTGGTTATGGTAGTGAATTCAACAATCAACCGAAGTAAATTTTAGATATAAATCGAGATTAAGTTTCCCTTTAAATATCATTTTGTACTCGAGAAAGACTTACGTCAATGCGCAGTCGTTTTCATCACTGAACCTTCGTCAGAACCATTTATAATGAGAATGACGCCTTATCAGATTTACTGCGGCAATCTTCATTACGCACCAAAATGGTGCATAACTATACCAACAGTTAGAACACTGTAATAATTTGTTGTAATAGCTAATACTAATGGAGTAATCTGTGTCTCCAATGATTCTAAAACTAAACTTGGAAAGAGGAGTAAATCATGAGCGCTAATGAATCCCGACGTAAATTTTTGCGTGGTTCCGCAGTAGCCGCAACGGCCGTAGGCACACTTGCTGCGCCGGCCATTGCAACCGCAGCACCAAAAGTACTTAAAATGCAGGCCGCATGGGGCGGTGGTATTTTCCTCGAAAATGCTCAATCTTATGTTAAACGCGTTAACGAAATGTCTGGTAGTTCCCTACAAATAGAACTACTACCGGTTAATTCCGTGGTAAAAACCAGTCAAATGCAGGATGCAGTTCATCGCGGAGTATTGGATGCAGCTCACTATGTACCAGCGTATTGGTACTCCAAATCCCCAGTCGCATCGCTATTTGGAACCGGCCCATGTTTTGGGTGGTCTAGCCAAGAAGTGCTAGGTTGGGTAAATTACGGCGGTGGACAAGAGCTATTTGATGAAATGATGGCTAGCTTACAGCTTAACCTGGTTAGCTTTTTCAATAGTCCAATGCCTGCGCAACCCCTAGGTTGGTTTAAAGAAGAGATTAAAGACGCAAGTCAGATGCGTGGTCTCAAATACCGAACTGTAGGACTTGCGGCAGATGTATTGCTTGAAATGGGCATGTCTGTTGTTCAGCTTCCGGGTGGTGAAATTCAACCAGCGATGAAATCTGGCCTAATTGATGCTGCGGAATTTAATAACCCAACATCTGATCGCGACTTTGGTATGCAAGATGTATCCAAGCATTATCATTTAGCGAGCTTCCACCAGTCTCAGGAATTCTTCGAGTGCACGTTTAACAAGAAAACCTATGATGGATTATCAGACGAGCATAAAGCAATTTTGCGTTACGCATCTGAAGCAGAGAACTCCAACTTCTACTGGCATAACACTCGACGCTACGCTGACGATTTGGTTACGTTATCAACTGAGCAAGGTGTTAACGTGTATCGCACACCAGATTCAGTAATGGAAGAGCAGCTTAAAGCATGGGATATTGTGGTTGAGCGTATGTCGGCAGCAGATCCGTTCTTCGCTAAAGTTATTGAGTCACAGAAAGCTTATGCTAAAACAGTAATGAACTATCTAAACCTGAACCAACCGGATTACAAACTAGCCTACAATCACTACTTCAGCTAGTAAGTTGTTCAATTAAGATCGTTTTATGGGCGGGGACTTTCATCCCCGCCTTTTAGTTTTAATAAGCCGGTACCGTACTCGTGAAAAGTCTGATTTATTCAATAGAGAGTCTAAGCATCTGGGTAGGACGCGCATTTGGGTGGTGTATCCTGATCCTGACGTTCTCCGTATCTTATGAAGTATTCGTTCGTTATGTTTTAAATAGCCCGACCGTCTGGGCGTTCGATATGATGGTACAAATGTACGGCGCTCTGTTTCTAATGGCGGGCCCCTATGCATTAGCTCAGGATAGTCACGTACGCGGGGACGTAATTTATCGATTATTCCCAGTAAAGGTTCAGGCCAGTATTGATTTCTTTCTATACCTAATCTTCTTCTTCCCTGGAATGTTTGCATTAGCTTGGTTTGGCGCAGAGATTGCCTCCGATTCTTGGAGATATAAAGAAGTTAGCTGGAATAGTCCAGCACGTATTCAAATTTACTTTTTCAAAACTCTCATTCCACTTGCAGGTGGATTATTGATAATTCAAGGTTTTTCCGAATGTTTGCGATGCTGGCGCGCCATTCGAGACGGCCACTGGATGGAACGTCTTTCTGATATTCGGGAAACGGAACAAACCCTAACTGCCGAAAACACAGATAGCGCGGCTAAGTAGTGCTAAAGCTGTAAATCAATAATTCGCTCTCGAGAATATCAAATATGACAAACCCAGAAGTCGCAATCATGATGCTGTCACTATTTATAGTGCTAGTATTATTAGGATTTCCAATCGCATTTACCTTACTTGCCATGGGGGTTGGCTTTGGCTACTACGCCTATCATCAAGCAGGATCCATTGAAGTAATAGCAGACGCCTTTAACAACCAAATTTTTTACCTCCTTAACCAGAACACCTACTCGGTTATGGAAAATGACATTCTAGTCGCAATCCCCCTCTTTCTATTCATGGGGTATGTTGTTGAGCGAGCAAGTATTGTTAATCGCTTGTTTAGCTCTCTCCAGTTAGCAGCGCGAAACCTCCCGGGATCAATGGCTATTGCTGCACTAATAACCTGCGCAGTTTTTTCGACTGCTAGCGGTATTGTTGGTGCGGTAGTCACACTTATGGGATTACTCGCTTACCCAGCAATGGCTAATGCTAACTATCGCTCAGATTTTAGCGCCGGTGTAATCTGCGCAGGCGGTACGCTTGGAATACTAATTCCACCCTCGATTATGCTAATCGTTTATGCGGCGATTGCAGAGTTATCTCCATTACGTTTATACGCCGCAGCTGTTTTCCCAGGGTTACTATTAGCCGGAATGTATATCGTATACGTGATCGTGCGAGTCATGATTAACCCTAGCATCGCTCCTAAGCCAGAACGTAGTACAGAATATACGAATGCACAGATTTGGCTTCAACTACTGACCAGTTTTGTCCCGCTCACTGTATTGATCATGCTTGTATTGGGTTCAATTCTTGGAGGCTTGGCAACCCCTGCTGAAGCCGCTGCTATGGGCGCATTAGGCGGCATGGTGCTCGCCGTACTCTATCGATCCCTAACGTGGACCAAGGTAAAGGAATCCGTATATCTAACCGCGAAAGCCACTGCCATGGTGTGTTGGATGTTTGTAGGTTCATGGACATTTGCATCGGTTTTTTCTTATTTAGGCGGGCACGATATTATCGAGCACTGGGTCTTGGCAATGGAACTAGAACCCTGGCAGTTTCTGGTATTGGCCCAACTAATCATTTTTGTCTTGGGATGGCCATTGGAGTGGTCTGAAATACTTATTATTTTCGTACCCATCTTCCTCCCAATGCTGGAAACGTTTAATGTAAACCCATATTTCTTTGCTATGTTAGTGGCCCTAAACCTGCAAACATCATTCCTGACACCGCCAATGGCCATGTCTGCTTACTACTTAAAAGGAGTGTTAAAAGGTCAGATCGAGTTAATGCAGATATTTAAAGGAATAATGCCCTATCTAGGTATTGTTATTTTTTGTATGTTCCTAATGTACATGTTTCCTGGCATTGCATTATGGTTACCAGATTACCTTTTTGGGACTTATATACCTTAGTCTATTGATATGACCGACACACCTACGCCATCCGTTCGGCAATATGTTGAATGGATACATAGCGGCAAAGTAACTTCTGAACAATTAGTACAGGCTTGTCTATCTCGTATTGAAGAAACCGACACAGATATACTTGCTTGGACTACAATTGACAAAGAACTCGTTCTAAAGCAAGCCAAAGAAATGGACGACTGGCGTTGGCGCGGCAAACCTGTTGGTGAGCTGCATGGTATTCCAGTCGGCATAAAGGACATATTCGATACTTCTGATCTACCAACGGAACGTGGCAGTGCCATATATAGCGAACGCCAGCCCGATGCCGACAGCGCTGTCGTAGAAAAGCTGCGCGAAGCTGGGGCAATAATTCTGGGTAAAACAGCGACCACCGAGTTTGCTTGGATGCACCCAACTACTACGCGCAATCCTCTAGACCCTGCCCGAACTCCAGGTGGCTCTTCAAGTGGTTCTGCTGCCGCCGTAGCAGCTGGCCAAGTACCACTTGCGATAGGAAGTCAAACAGGTGGTTCGACAATCAGACCTGCATCATTCTGCGGGATATACGGTTTCAAACCAAGTCGAGGAATTATCTCAAGACGGGGTGCGCTACAAACCAGCGCCACTCTGGATCAGGTTGGCGTATTTGCCACTGATCTGGGTGACCTCGCCTTATTATCCGACGTTCTAAGTGGATATGATGCAACGGACAGCAAAAGCTATTTAGCGCCTCGACCCAAAATGCTAAAAGGTTATTTATCCGACCCCCCCATAGAACCTAATTTTGCCTGGCTGGATATGCCATATCAAAATAGCTATTGCGATTCAATACGCGAAGGTGTCCAGGAACTTGAATTAAGTCTAGGTAAACAATTTGATAGACTGCCCGTTCCTTCATCTTTCTCCGGTTTAGTTGAAGCCCATAAAGCTATATACGGATATGAAATCTTTCGTTGTTTAGATGCAGAGCAAAAACAACTGGATCTAACAAGTACGACATTCCAAGATAACATCAAACAAGCAGGGCAAAGAACAAAAGCTGAATATGATGAAGCGCTTGAAATCCTTACTGCTTCTAATGCTTGGTTCAAAGATTTTTTCAATGAATATGATGGTATTTTAACGCCGTCAGCACTTGGCGAGGCACCGGTGCTAGCAGACGGAACCGGCGACCCGATCTGCTGCGTGGTATGGACGTTATGCGGTTTACCTAGTTTATCATTACCACTCATGGTTGGCGAAAACGGTTTACCCATTGGTATACAACTCGTAGGCGCATACAATGAGGACGATCGACTCTTTAGAAGCGCTCGTTGGCTAGTTGAATTTTTACGTGGTTCCGATTGAATCAAAATTAAAGGAAAGATAACTATGACTTCTAAATCAGTACAAATCGCAGCAGGATTATTTGGCGTATTCACAGTGTGTGTGTTTATCCTTGGATTAGCCCATTCAATCTCAGTTGGCTTTGCGGGCTTCTGGGGCGGTCTTCCATTTATAGTTATTGCAGTCTTTGTTTTATCTATGGTTATCTATGATTTCTGGGATCAATGTGTTCGCAACGAAAAGTAGTTCGGTAACTAAATATGGAAAAACCCAGCCTGTGGATATCCCGTCGGCTTTCGGCAAAAACCGAGGCCAGAGCTTGCAGAGATTACAACGTAATTCTTAATGAAGATGATCGCTTAAGTGATTCCTCAGCCATCATTGAAATGAGTGGTAAAGTCGATGCGATTTTGCCCTGTCACTCTGAAATATTCGATGCAAGGGTAATCGAGAAACTTGATTCACGATTAAAGGTTATTGCTAATCACTCTGTCGGTACAGATCATTGCGATCTTGAAGCTTTTAAAAAGAAAGGTATTGTCGTAACCAACACACCTGATGTGCTTTCCGACGCTACGGCGGAAATTGCCATGTTGTTATTGCTGGGTGCGGCACGTCGTGCATCCGAAGGCGATCGAATGGTTCGTGATGGACAATGGAACACCTGGAGCCCTTCGTTTATGGTGGGTCATCAGGTAACCGGCAAACGGCTAGGGATTATTGGCATGGGCAAAGTTGGTCAGGTAATGGCTCGTCGCGCTCGTGGCTTTGATATGGAAGTACACTACTTCAATCGAACCCAACTTTCTAAAGATCTGGAATATAATGCGGTTTATCATGGTTCACTTGAATCCCTTTTATCCGTATCAGACATAGTCACCCTACACTGCCCTGCGACCCCGAGTACACGGGGCATAATTAATGCAACAACGCTAGCTCAACTCCGCGACGGTGCAATACTCGTAAATACCGCGCGGGGAGCACTGATTGATGAGTCAGCACTGATTGGTGCTATCGAATCGGGCAAGTTATCAGCTGCAGGCCTTGATTGTTTCGCCACAGAACCAGGCGGTAATCCTGAATTTAGTAAGCATAAAAATATATTTATGCTGCCGCATATAGGAAGCGCAACATTTGAAACCCGCGATGCAATGGGATTTCGTGCCTTAGATAACTTGGATGCTTTCTTTGCGGGAAAAGAACCACGAGATCGTGTAGCTTAGAAACCCGGCTAATCAGTCAACGTCTGAGCTGTACATGTCGATATTTAATCTGATACCTCAAAAATCGAGGTTCAATATCGTCTCGCAGTAACAGCAGGATACGGCGATCTCAACTCGTAACAGCCATTCCGTCTAGTTCACTGCAGTTCAATAGCTAACTTTGAGTGTTTGTAGGTCGGGCTAAGCTTGCGATGCCCAACACCTCGCTCAGCTAGGAACTCTGTCAACGAGTTAATCCAGTGATGCCGGTTTCAGTAGTTTCAGTCTTGGCGAAATGAATAGAATTGTTGGGCTTCGTTCCTCAGCCCAACCTACAACACTAACTCGCCGAGATGATCTTTGATTTTTCCTTCATCTATTTGAACAACATTGTTCAGTTTTTTGGTATCTTCGTTCATGGTGGTTGGTCTCCTTGGGCTTGTTAAAATGTTGCAATTACAACTTAACCATAGAGACCACCGCTTCTTCAATTGCGCGAAAAATATTTTACGTTATCTGCAATTCTTACTCGATTGAAAATTTTTAAATAACGTACACGAGTTAACACTGTTTAATCTCGCCATTGACAGCAAACTGGGAAGCTGCGATCTGGTTATGCGCAAGGTTAGCGATATATCAAGCTTGGACTCAATCTTTACACGAGCGATGGTTTTACAACAAAAAACCCAGATGCCCGTTCATTTTGAAATCACTGCGAGCACCCACGATTCGTTGCAAGCGCATATTGCAAACGCAGGCTTATCGTTGAGTGATTTTCTTTTTAAGAGTAGGCTCACCCGATCTGAACACATTTCTACTCGTCAATATGCTGGTATTCTCAAAAAATGGGTGCCGAAGATAGGTCTTGATTCTGCGATATATGCGGCACACTCAATGAGGGGTACAAAGTCCTGTTTGATCTATAAATGCACTAAAAACCTCAGAGCCGTTCAACTGCTGCTCGGTCATACTAAACTCGAGAGTACGGTGAAACACCTTGATATTGAAGTAGAGGGTGCTTTGGAAATAGCTGAAAAAACGGAAATTTGATTGAAATGCAGACAAAGGGTATTTACATTCCTTTTTGCCGATAACATACTCGTTGCAGTAATCGACTGGATATGTGAATCGGTCTCAAACATACTTCATTACGGTCATCCCCCAGGTTAGGATATGGCTAAGAGATCTCCAAAAACTCACTAAAATATTTCTGTTACCTATCTCAGTGAGTTTTGGTGTCACATTGAACAAAGACGGAGGTATAACTCACTGCACGCGTGTCATAAATGATTTGCGACCATATGTTTTTTTAATCCAATCAAGAATCCAATTTAATTCATTTTTAGTATATTCGGTTAACATCATCTCACAAAATTACATGAGGCAATAGACTATGTATAAAACCATCTTGGTACCAATAGAAATGTCCCAAATCGAACTAGGTAAATCGATGATCGAGACTGCCAGAAAGCACAGCGACAAAGAGACCCGGATTATCCTCTTGAATGTAATCGAGGATATTCCGAGCTGGGCAGCGGTTGGACTGCCCAAAGATATTTTGGAAAGTTCAAGGAAATCGACAACGGAAGAAGTACAAGCCCTCGCTAATGCAGCATCAATACAGGCCGATGTAGAAATATGCTCAGGCCACCCTTATAAGAATATTCTGGAAAAGGCAAGCGAGGAAGAAGTGGACTTGATCATTATTGCCTCCCATAAACCCGGTTTGCAGGATTATTTATTGGGCTCAACCGCTGCAAAGGTAGTTCGACATGCCCGCTGTTCCGTTCTCGTAGTGCGTTAGCCACTCTTCTGATAAATACTGAGCAATAAAAAGGGCTCGTTGCTATTCATTCAGTGATTCAAAAATTATATAGCAAATAGATACAAGTCAAATGATGTTCGCTATGGCCAAACAGCGCCCAGTCGTTGACAAAATCGAATGGGTGCTCAATGCTCGTAGCAGTTATTCGGTCTAGTTCACTGCAGTTCAGTAGCTAATTTTGAGTGTTCGTAGGTTGGGCTGAGCTTGCTATGCCCAACACCGTATTCGGCTAGTAACCCTATCAACGAGTTAATCCAGTGATGCTGGTTTCAGTAGATTCAGTTTTGGCGAAATGAATAAAATTGTCGGGCTTCGGTTCTCAGCCCAACCTACTGTAATCCCCCCATTTATAACCGCAGTTTTAAGTAGAAGGGTTAAGTTGTAGAAGTTTCATCCGTGGTGTGATGCCACCTATTGCTGAGTGTGGTCGTTCATTATTGTACGTCCACAGCCACTGTGT
>CAJQKF010000014.1 GCA_905478855.1 uncultured Gammaproteobacteria bacterium | reverse complement strand
GTGTGTTGATGAAATTAGACTGGCGTTGAACAATAGCAGTATTTAAGTCAAAATTAAACGGTTTATCTTGATCCAGAAAAACGGCGAGTTTTTCGGCTACATGTGTCGAATCCGCCAACAATGCTTCATAACTTACAACTATATAGGGTTGATTTGAAAGTTCTAGCCATTGACGCCATTGACGGTTGTATTCCTTAAGCCAACGGATATTGTAAATAATTTTGTCGCTATCGTATCGCAGTTTACCGCTGCTTGATTGCAGGCTATTCCACCGGCCACTTTGACCTGCGATCAACAACGATACCGCTTGGGCAAGAAAATCTTCACGATATAGGTAAATGTATTGTGTGGATGAAAGTAGGTGATCTAAAACTTTGTTGTCACACATCCATGCAAAATCTTCCCAGAATACTTTAAAACCAAACCATCCATTTGGTGTCGTTCGATAACGTTTTAAACGATCTACATAGCGATCGAAATCAAGTATATTTCTGTCGTCAGCATTTCTCATGACTCCAAAACGTTCAGCGAGAGTTTTCATATGGCCTTTGGTCTGAAAATATTCGTGAGGAACGCCGTGTCTATTTTGTCGAAGTAAATCCCCTAATAAAGTGCTGCCACTCCGGGGAGTTGTGGCTATACAATAACTAGAAAAAGTTCCGCTAAAAGGCGGTTGATCCATTTCTGCTGAATTGTAGATATTGCGAGCCAATTTAAATCACCCCGCGCTTTGGCAGACCAAGAGTTGTTTCATTTTTTACTGTTTTAGATTAACCAAGTATCGGAATTCTCCAGCGAGGAGACTGGCTGTTCTATTTGCGCTTGCTGGGCTGTCCGAGTGACCCAAAAAAAGTATTGGTAGCGATTCAAAAATATTTTTCTCTGGTAAACAGTTAGGGGCGAAATCTTCGTTGATAGAAAATTGATCTTCAAAAGATTCAGACGTTGACCAAATTAAATAGGGGATGCCGGCTTGGTTCAAATAGTATTCGAGTAGTTGCAAATGTTTTAGATAATCTCTTAAGCCTTGAATCTTGGAAAATTGTTCGAAGTATCCACAGGCGGAATCAACAATGGTGTCCCATTGGTCGTGCTCTATCTGATGATCCTTGAGTGGGTTTGATTTTCTAAAATGCGGGTTACCTAAATTATTTTTAAAATAATCACCAAAACAAAGGGAAAACTCCTGTTCCTTGTTGTTATTAATGCTACTGATATACTCAGTATTTTCAAACGGGCAAAGGGAAATTATGACTAAGTTAGGGTGTAAACTTTGGCTTTGAGAGACTAAAGTTCGCGTTATGTAATCCATTGAACCTTCAGGTTGGGAAAAGTTCAATACGTTGATTTTTGAATGATGAGTTCCGGTAATGGACGCATAGTGTTCTGTAAAGCTATCACACCAGTTTGGATTAACATGTGTGGCTGGAAAATAAGATTCATTGCCCCCACAAATCATTATACAATCATCCGATTCTGCAGAATAATTATCACTTACATAACCTAGACTATTAAATAAAACTGGGTTTATAGAAACCGGACTCATATTTGAATAATCGATTTTTGCATATAACCAATGAGTAAGGTCAATATTTTTTTGAAATAGCATTTAAGGGCGATAGTATGGTGTTTTTTTCTTTTGATAAATAAGAGGTGTTACCTGTGACTCATCATTCAGATTGTAGGGCTTGGTATTTTTGATATATTTGTTCGGCCATATGTTTATTGGATTCTGGACCTAAATGTCCACGCCATTTGAATGAACCATCCTCATTCCATTTAGTATCAGCTGCATGGTCAAGAGCCTTAACGTTTATGTAATTTAATACATGGGAATTGTTTATTTTTTCGAAATACTCAGCCAGAGGCCCACGTTTGGGTAAGTTATTAAAGTCATAAACTGAATTCAATACTATATACTCTATATTCTTTAATTGGCAGAAACTCTGCATCAGTAGGAGGTTTTTGAGTAGATTGCAAACTCCTAATTCGTCTTCATAGAATTGAAAATAACTCATTGGGGTATTCGGAATTCCGGAGCCGAATGGTACTCCAGTACCATGCTCTGATACCCATTCCATTCTGGAGGGGTGGGATAAATCGAGTACTAAAAAGTCTGGTGCATATTCACTACATTGGTTGATCAAATTTCTTACACTGTAGTCGGTGGATACGCCCGCAACCGCGAAATTCATGAAATTTATATCATTTAAGGAGCAGTGGACGTCTTTAGCAATTCTAGTTTTTAGTTGATATCCATAAGTCTCATCAATATTCAGACCTGTTACGATGGAACTACTGGGCCCAAAAACGAAAAATTTAAATTGAGCGTTTGAATTAAACTCCTCACTGCGAAAACCAAGAGAGTTAAACTGATACGTCTTACTCCCACTTGTATCGGCACCGTAGAAATTGGAGATTGAAGCGGGTACGTGGAGTTTAGGGAATTGGTCGCACTTATAGAACATAGGATGTGATTATAAAATTAGATTTTCGGTGGTGAGTTTTTCGCAGATAACTCTGCCAATGGATCTGTTGGATTTTCGACCAGGATGAATACCATCGGCAGCAAAATCACTAGCTTCTGTTAATTTGATTTTCAATGTATGGCGAAGATCAATAGATTGAGAAAATTGTCGCAAATTGCTCGTAAGACCCTGCGGGAACCCGGTATCAGCAGCATAACGGGCGAGAGACCAGATTAGAAACGGAATTTTATGCATCCGACAAAAGCTTTGTAACAGCAGGTAGTTTCTAAGCTGATTTAACGTGCCTTTTTCTAGAGTATAGTTACGATAATACCCCATAACAATTGTAGATAGCCTGTCCCACTGCTCAATACTTAAGTTCGCAAGTTTTTTGCCGGTAGGCAAATGTCGGTTTTCAGTTATTAAATGATTTAAATGGGGATTGATGTTTATGGTTAATCGCTTGGCTTGTTTATTTTTAGGATCAACTAAGTAGTCGGTATATTCAGTGCGGTTTTTTGCACCTGGGCATGCAATTATTAAATTAGGTCGAATGCGCGATGCTTGAGCTATTAAGGTTCTAATCACATAGTCGGTTGACGCCCCAGCTTGGGAAAAATTTACCAAATTCACTTCGTTTGGTGGTATCTGTTTGACGCTAGCAACATAACGTTTGACCTCAAAACACCAGGTTTCGTGTTCGAGTAGACCGACACCAACTCCTTCGCTAGGACCACAAATGAAAATATGAAATTTAGCTTTTGGGTTAAAATCTTCACCTCTAAATCCCAATTGATTAAACTGGTAAGTTATTTTGCCACTAAAGTCGGTACCATAATGGTGAGTTAGTGCCCCGGGAATATGATGTACACGCTTGGTAGAACCGATATTTTCTCCGTCAAATGCGTGTAAGTTTTTTTGTTCGTTCGCGGACATCTATAACACAGGATTTGAAATATTCATTTTATGTATGTGAGTATTATGGCTAATTGCTAAGTAGAGTTGACTGTCTGTATAACTACAAAGTAAGTCTGTTGTCTAATTTTAAGTGTGTCGAAGTCGTGTTTATGTTTAAACTCGAATGTAATTTTCGTATGGGTGATTATAATTAGTTATGAGTTATTTAAAACCGTTTAGTGGGTTTCGCGTGTCAAATCCCGCATTCCGGGAGCATCGGCCGGGTTCGATTAGCTTTCATTATGCTACAGATTTAAGCGGGACGATTGTTTATCGGTTCAACTCCTACGGATTTCGAGGGGAAGAGTTTGATCCAAAAGCTCATTCTCGAATCTTTGTTGCCGGCGAAAGTACGGGCATCGGTGTCGGTATCAGTGAGGAGCAAAGTTGGTTTGGCCAATTCAAGACCTTGTATAGTGTAGAGCATGACTTAAAACCTCAACAGGTCAATTTATTGAACTTTTCTCAAGCCGGTGCTTCAACGGACTACACATGTAGGGTTTTGTTGCAACAATGTGAGGTAACCCGACCTGACTTAGTTGTTGCAGTACTCAGTCCAATGAATCGGGTTGAGTATTTTCTGGATGATAATATCAGTAACTTACCCAACCAACACGTGAATATTCTTCCTTTTCTTGGGAATTCTCTAGCGCATGCTAATAACAATAAAACCAGTGTGTTGACTCAACAGGAAAAATCTGCCTTGTTGCAAAGCGTAGATGCCTACTACACGTTCTATACCGATCGACAGGGTGCGAACAATCAGATAAATTGTATTCTCCTTTTGCAGAATTACCTTGCAAATCGTCGCATACCGTACCTCATTTGGGTTTTTGATCAGCACCACCACAAAAGCAAAGAGACTTTAACAAAAAATAGCGTGCTTTCAGATTTAGCTGAGATGGTAGATGAAGAAAAGCTACTTTCGATTGCTTATGAGGGGAGTAGCCCGAGAGCGGCCGATGGGATCCATGTTGGACCAGAGGCACAAAAACGAATTAGCCTTCAATTGATGAAGGCCTATCGAGATAATTATGGCACGCACCCTTGCTGATAACTCTTCTATTCGGTTCCATAATATAATGAGTTTCTTGTAAATTTTTTAACGAAAATGTAAACAGTGATAAATTCAATAAGTGGTATTTTATCGAGGGCGGATGCTTATCCAGAATATCTCGATCAGGTTTATAGTGCGGCTAACAAAGTTGTTCAGGAATCGAGAATGAAGGTAAGCCTTACCTTCGGAAATAATTTTGCCAATATAAAAAAGTTTGAGCAAATAAGAGTACAACTTGCTGATTATCTCGTTGGTACACACGCTAATGCAGTTGGGGTCAGCGATTTAATTCAATGGTTGCAAATAGTGAATTTGTCATTAGACCATAAATGGCTTAAAGGTATGATGCAAGCTGCGGTGTCAACCTCACCAATAGGTTCGGCACTTGCGGAGCTATATTTCGAGTCCGTTTTGCATGATCGCAACATACAGGATTCGGAATCTGTTCACGACCTAACCTTTTTTGATAACGGTAGTGATTTATTTCTTCTAGACTGTGTGGGATCTTTTCCGTCTGAATTTTTAATGGAATTGGCGGGTGTAAGCATTATATGGCGTGAAATATGCAAAGAGATCTCCACCTCCACTGATGCTGAGTGTTTTTATCAATCAGATGTCTGTTGGCAGAGAATTGGCGAGGCTATTGATGGCGAATTAGAACAACGACCTGATGAAACTGTCGATAGATTGTTTACAGGCGCGAAGGTGTTGCTGGATCTGTTGTGCGATCTACAAGACAGAAACTTGGAGGTTTCGCAGCGCTTTGAAAACGAATTGGATTGTAAACTCAACCTACTATTGCAACGCAAGTCTCTAGTGGGTTGTGGGTATCATGCACATAAACGATTGTCGTCACGAACTATTGATGAATGTTTGCGAAAATTTGAGGGGAATCCTCAAATTTTGATTCGAGAGCTTGCGGCTTCGCCGTTTATTTGCCCCGGTAATGCGAGTAAAAGTAGTTTGTTATCGAAATTGACTGCAACTGGCGGCCCCATGGAAGCGGTCTTTTCTGATTCTGAACTAAAGACCCTTGGAAAATGGATTGATAGTTTAGCGCACTCTCAGGAATTCGATTCAACTACAGATCCTTCATTGATGTTGAATAAAACTGTAACTCAGCTGGCGAATATTAAACTAAAGCTAAAAAACGTTGAACGAGTAGATTTTGTTAAAAGTAGTTGGAAAAAACTACAGCAAACTTCATGGGATGCCAGAGAGTTATATTTTCAGATGATCAATCTCGAGCGGTTTCCTGAAACCCGAGTGCTTGCCGAAACGTTTTTGCGCATGCGACTTGTTGGATGCGAATCGAAGGCTGTACAGGCGTTGCGCCCAATGCCTTGCGATGAGTTTCGGGCAGAAGCTCTTTATGATTGGGTGTACATTAAGCACAGAGAACAGGTTGATAGTTATCCCGGGTTACGCGAGGGGTCAAAAGTAAGTCGTGAACGATTTATTCAATCTACTGTGCAACTTGCACCGCTGATCTTAATTGATGGTGCGTGGTTGCAATACCTCAATTGGCCCGGGATTATGTCTCGTTCTTTTGGAGATGATCTAGTATCAATTTTTAGGGGAGAAACAGGTCAGGGAGATTGGCGGGATCATCACGCGAATTTATATAGGAAATTGTTAAGTTGTATGGATATTGAATTACCAGATACCTCATCTCGAAAATTTGCTTTTAATAGTCAATTTAATTCGACTAGTTTTCACGCCCCGCTAATTTGGTTGACCCTATCTAGTTTACCCACACATTATATGCCTGAATTATTAGGTTTGAATTTGGCTGTGGAACTAGCCGGTGTTGGCGGTCCCTATCTCTATGCACGAGATACATTGCGTAGATTCGGTTATCCGACGACTTTTGTTGATGTGCATAATTCTGTTGATAATATTGCTGAAGGACATAGCGCACAGGCCGTAAATGCAATTGTAAAGTATTTGGAAGAGGAGTTTATGAGTCGAGGACGGGATGAGACTAATATTCTGTGGCATAGAGTCTGGGCCGGATTAAGGTTGATGTTACCGCAACCAGATAAAATTGATTTCAGTTCTTTATTGCACTTGGATTCCTCTATTAAGTTGGATAATTGCAAACCTTTTTACAATCGCCCTTTATGTTCTTGATTTACGATCAGAAAACCTGTATTAAAGGGTTTTATATTTGCAGAACAGTAGATATGGCTAAACATCGCACTTCTAAACACTCAGACGATAAAGAATCGACAAAGTCTTCACAAGGCGAGCAGTCCTATGATCCTGAGACTTTCGCAGACCGTGATGATCTCTCCGATAAATTGAAGGAAAAGCTCAAACGTTTACAAGAAGAAGATCCTAATATTTATCCTGTGTTCTAGGAGTTTTTAGAAACTATCTATTTGAACGTTATTTCTCTTGCCGCATCGCATTCTAGGTATTTCTGCGTATTATCATGATAGTGCTGCAGCCATCATTGAAGATGGGAAAATTATAGCGGCTGCACAAGAAGAACGATTTACACGTAGAAAACACGATTCTGGTTTTCCTCTTCAAGCTGTGCAGTTTTGTTTGAACCAAGCGAAAATACAACTGGAGAATGTTGACGATATTGTGTTCTACGAAAAACCGAGTCTTAAGTTTGCTCGGTTAATCAAGACCTATCTTCGTTACGCTCCCAAAGGTTTTGAGTCCTTTCAACGGGCTATACCTGAATGGTTAAGCTCCAAACTACGCATCAGACGCAATATTCTTAACGGATTAAGTCGGATTGATGAAAACATCAAACGTCGCAAGCCGACGATTCATTTGTGCGCCCATCATCGTTCCCACGCCGCATCAGCCTTTTATCCTAGTCCATTTCAGGAAGCCGCGGTTTTATGTGTCGACGGCGTAGGGGAGTTCGCAACAACTTCTGTGTGGGTTGGTAAAGGGGATTCGTTACTACCCCTTTGGACGATAGATTTTCCCCATTCGCTGGGATTGTTCTACGCCGCATTCACGGCTTATTGCGGGTTTCGTGTTAATTCCGGGGAGTATAAACTGATGGGTTTGGCACCTTTTGGTAAGCCAGTTTATGCAGAAAAGATTAGGCAGAATTTAATCGAAGTTTCGGATGACGGTAGTTTCAATTTAAATATGTCCTATTTCGGCTATGCGACAGAGTTGCGTATGGTAAACGAAAAATTCATCGCATTATTTGGTAAATCTGCTCGTTCACCTGAGTCGAAGTTGGATGTTTTTCATGCTGATATAGCGGCATCTGTTCAAGAGGTCGTAGAGGAGGTTTTAATTAAACTCTGCAAAAATATTCGCTCGGAAACAGGTCTAGATAAACTTTGTATGGCTGGAGGTGTTGCATTGAATTGCGTTGCTAACGGCAAAATATTAAAGGAAAATATTTTTAGTGAAATATGGATACAACCCGCTGCCGGTGATGCCGGCGGCGCAATAGGGTGTGCCATGTCTCATTGGTACGAATTTTATAACCAATCTCGAGTAATAAATGAGTACCAGGACGGTATGAGCCATGCTTTGCTAGGCCCCGCTTTTTCTAGTAACGAAATTGAAGCTAGCCTTTCGGAAAATAATCTGAACTACGTTAGATTAGATGAAGATCAACTTTTCACGCAGGTCGCACAGCATCTCGCCGCGGGTAAAGTTATTGGATGGTTTAGAGGGAGGATGGAGTTTGGGCCTCGCGCACTGGGTGGGCGTTCAATATTGGGCGACCCTAGAAATCCAAAGCTTCAATCCGAAATTAATCGGAAAATAAAATTTCGTGAATCGTTTCGACCGTTTGCACCCGCAGTGCTAGAGTCTTACGTTGCGGAATATTTTGATATCGATCAGCCAAGTCCGTATATGTTGATGGTCGCTTCAGTACGCGAAAAGCATCGACTCCATGTAGAAATGAAAAGCAGCCAAGAGTTTGATCAGATTCGGAAACCTAGATCATGTTTGCCTGCGGTAACCCATGTTGACTATTCTGCCCGAATACAAACAGTGCAGGATAATTCAGATCACCCACTGAGTAAGTTATTGTCGGCGTTTTCAGACATAACCGGAACTCCCGTACTCATTAATACCTCCTTTAATATTCGAGGAGAGCCTATAGTTTGTTCTCCTGCAGATGCCTGTCGATGTTTTATCAATACTAATATGGACTTTTTAGTTTTGGAAAATTATGTGGTGAGCAAGGTCGAACAACAGGATATTCCTCGTAACATTGCGTATATTGATAGCTTTCCTTTAGATTGATTGATATACAAAAAGTTATGTTTGTTTTACGGGTTTTGAATTCTAACAATTTTGTCGAGAGCTATAGCGGCTACACCATCATAGATGTCATCTGATTTGAATAATACGCTTTATACTTGGTTAAGAATTTTCCTTTTAGGGGGGCTATATCTAGTGATCATAGTTCCTTTAGGTTTAGTTTATCAGTTACTTTTACTATTTAAGTCGAGTGTTTTTCCTAGAAGGTACCTTGGCCGGGTTAAATCGTTATTTGCAGTTAAACGCGATTAAGACGGGGGTTAAATTCGTGAATATTTTGCATAAGGTGGTCATTACTGATTTTGAGAATATCGAGAGATTGGGTTGGCAGAAAGGTTTACGGGTAACACAGGGTAGCGATGTTGAGCGATTATTTTTAAATAATTTACAACTAAAAACTGTGATGAAAATGTACCAATAAAACCACAGGTTCGTTGACTGTTGTAGATATCAACGAGGGCACCCTCGTTGGTGAATTTTGTAAGCTTCGGATTGTCGAGACATTTAAATTAAACGTAGTTTTCTGGCTTATAGGCATTTTTTGAATGTTTGAAAATTGATCACGATTTAATGGTTGGGAATTTATTGATGTTTCGTTGGTTAGCGTATGAGTTAATTGGGTAATAACTTTTCCAGGTTCGCTCATGATATAGAAATGTTTACTACCAATTTTTATAAAAAGCCTGCATGTGGTTGATATAGACATTAAGATCGTGATAATTTCTGAAAGGGTCACGGGTTTGTAAGTCTTCGCTACATGCATCTCCTCGTCGAACGTGAACAGTGGCGGATTCTCTTGAATTTACTATTTTATGGTTAAATAAATAATTTAGAGTTGTGGAGTTAAAATGTGTAACGTAGTCAACGCAAATAGCCCATTCAAGTAAGGTGGCATGGTTCCCGAGTGTTTTTCGAAGTTCTTGCAACCTTCGTTGAATTTTTAATAGTTCTATGTCTCCAGGAAGAGTTTCAGATTCATTTTCGGCTAGATCTTTGAACCAAATATTCCATGGGTTTTTTTCGTCGTAGTTATTGTCATAACGTTGCAAAATCCAGGGTTCAATTTTGTGATTAGAGCAAAATTGCTTGTTATGCTTTTGTACAAATTTTCTGTCTTTAATACTTGATCCCGGTGATATTACAAGTCTTTTATTTTGTTTAAGGGCGCGATGTAAGGCGTTCCCAAGATGCAAAATATTTGAACCGATTGGTGCAAAAACCAATTTTTCAATTTGGTTCTGTTTAGTAAATTTTTGTTTGGTATAAAGAATTTGCGTGTAGTAGTTGCAGTACTCGATACTTTTTTCTTTAATGCTCGACAGATTGCTTTGTTTGTATAACACGGAGGTTGGCCCAAAGAACTAAGATTTCTAGTTATTGTGGAGATTAGGTCGTGCAGTTTGGTACATTGATTCTTTCAAGATGCCGCCAATATTTTCTAGAAAAAAGTTTAAGATAACATATTTATTAATAATGTAATTGGATTAAGTACAAGTGACTACTTCTACAGTTTGGGTGAATAACAAGTTAATGGTGATTTGTGAACGGGATGTAGGACTGTTTTCTTTAATTTGCCAAGTTATAGCAAATATTCCGAGAGCGCAAAAAGAGGGCAGGATTCCCATAGTCTTTTTTGGGCATCGATGTTGTTATTGGACAGAAGGGCGTTACCAGCAAGCGGATAATGTATGGGAGTATTATTTTGAGCCTTTGCATAAGAATTATCCATCGTCTTGCATACCCAAGAGTGTAGTAGAAGCTATTCGCGACAGATTTCCTGATCCAGAAAGTATTGGATATTTATGTGACAATGTAGTGGTAACTAATAACTACGGTGACCATTCTAGTCTTAAAGAAATGGCATTAGCTATTCCTTTTAAAAAGCATGACCCTAGTCTGCAGTTGAGGATAATCGCTGGTAATATTGTGTCTGAGTATATTCGGCCCCGTGATTATATCGAGCATAAGGTTGCCGAATTTGTTGCTAGCAGATTTCAGAATCGGCACGTTGTAGGTATTCACTTGCGAGGAACTGACTCAAATTATGATCCACGTTGGCATTTACGGGTTCGTGCCAATACGCAGTGGTTTATAGATGCGATTGAGGGATATATTTTAAAGCAACCCGACGCGATTTTTTTCCTGGCAACAGATGAACAACCGGCAGTGGATGTTCTTTTGGCTAAATTTCCAGACAGGATAATTACTTACGACAGTATTCGTCATGCCAAGGGAAACGCCGTTGGCGCTGGGCCAGAGGGTAATATAATGCCCGCCTATATCGCCAGTGACTCTCGAATAGCGGCTAAAAATGGGGAGGAAGCTGTTATTGAGTCACAAATTCTTCGGCATTGTTGCCACTTGATTCATAATAACTCGTCCTTAGCGAGGTTTGTACTAATTTGCGAGCCAAAACTACAAGATACTAGTTTTATGGCCGAAAGATTGCAGTTCGAGGATTCCATTAAAAGGTTGAAGAAACAACGTTCAGCGATGTTTTACAACCCAAAGCCTTTTAGTACTCTCGTGATTCAATCATTCAATCAAGCGGATAATGTTATTCAAACGGCTAAGCGGGTGAAAGAGTCAGGTGCAGATGAGGTGATTGTCTGTGAAGATGGTTCTATCGATGGGTCGATGGATCTTTGGCTTCAAGAATTGAACCGACGCAACGATTTTATTATTTCTAGCAATGATTTACATGAAATCCGCACTTATGATAGAGCTATTGCAATGTCTAAGTCGGAAATTGTTTGCTTAGCGCAAGATGATGATATTTTTCCATCTGATAATACATGGTTTCGTCAATCTATGAAAATGTTTGACCGCTATCCAAATCTAGCTGTAGTAGGCGGTTGGTGTGGCTATGACGATTGGTTCTCTATTGGTTGGAACTCTCGGTTTCACAATACTGTCGGTGTTACAAAATTCATCGATCCGGTAAATAATCTGCCGTTTCAATTTGTTGAAAATGTAAATATTGGTCCCTATTTTCTAAGGAAATCTATCTACGAAAAACTTGGAGGGTTTGATTTTAGCTATTCGCAGCCTGGCGAACCGGGTATTTGTTTTGAATCAGAATACTGTTACAGGGCTTGGAGTGAAGGTTTTTATGTAGCATTGCTACCTATGGACTTTAATCGCAATAGTATTGTCGGTGGATCAACTCAATGGGATTTAAGTAAGCGAAACTCGAATGTAAAAAGGAATAAAGAATTGATCCACAGATGTTATGAATCGATTTCTCAGCAAATTAAAAAGCGTGTTTCGCAGGCAAATCAGTCATTGGCGATTCGGATCATGTCTGATTAAATTTCTGAAGGGAAATATGCCTACTCTAGTTTGGTCAGAAAGTAAAAACCATGATTTAGTAAAGCCAGTAAAAAAGCTTTTGAAGGTTATATGGATTGCATGGTGGTTGCGCCAAATAGTTTCGCATCAACTTTGGTGAAGCGTGAACATCTTTTACGTATTTTGCCAATTGTTTTATCGAAGTGAAGTTTCGAGCATCTATAAATGCATTAGGGTTGAAATAATCTGTCACATCCGATGTGCCGCGGTAAATAGGAATGCAACCGGCTAAAAACGCATTGATGATTTTTTCAGTAACCCAGCCTGGTCGATCATCGTTTTCAAAGGCCAGAGAGAATTGGTAGGGACGATGGATTTCTACGGCGTCATCAAATTGCAAACTGCTCCACCGTTTCCAGTTATGAGGAGGATGTTCTATGGGTAGCAATTCCTTCAATAATTTACCGAACTCGTCTCTAGGTAATCCATTAGGCGACTCCAGTCTTTGGGCATTATAAGTCCAGGAGCCAGGTTTGTTAAAAATCAGAGAATCGCACGTCCTGGTTTTAGATATTGAATTCAGTTCGATCAAAGGTTTTAGAAGGTCTTCAGGACAAGCATGCTTTCGAGAGAAAAAAGATAATGCTGCAAAAGTTACGAAGATCCTTCTATCGTAGGTCATTTGATGTTCTTCATCATCTATACATGTCAGAAGAATATTGGTGTGTGCTCCGATAGCAGTTTCAGTGTTGTCAGGTTCTTTGCGACAATACAGTAATGTCTTCTGGCCGGGTTCAACCCCAGTTTGCGAGGTTAGAATTCGAACATCACTTGGCCAGTCACCATTGCCAGAAAAACTAGACCAGAATTTTTGCACCATATCAACCGTAAAATGGTAGGGTAATTTACGACTGCATTTCACTCCTTTCCACTGCAGCATTCTATTAGCACGCACCATAACATCTGAGCTTCCTAATTTAAGAATGATTAGTTCCGCTCTTGGCTTAATACGAACAGTTAGTTGAGGTTTTTCACAGAAATGAACTGCAGTAATTCGAGTATCACCTTGGGATCCTTTTACTTGATCTTCGGGCTTAAGTTTGGAACAACTTACATAGCGATAACCACCGCTAACCTTTAATAACAATTGTTGGTCGGCGCCTAAAACCAAATTATTATTTAATCGAATGAATTGGTAAGTCAGGGGGTTATCAAAGTGACTTAGCCCTTGGATGGGTGTTTCCATTAAATGAATATTTGCTAGGGAGGAAGGTGAGACCAGCGAGCTTGTGGGTGTAATGTTTAACGTTTGAACTCGGTTGCCGCATTCGATATCAGATAAGAGAGCAAAGCTATTATCGTTCATCAATATTTTTGCATCCCCTGAGATGCCAACGTTCATTTCAGCTAACATACCGTTATTCGATTCAGATGATTAGATATAGATATCTATAAGTTATTGTTGCCATAATTCTGGCACGGGGGTTTGTCTAAAGTGTGAGGTTACGAATGAATAGGTTTCTCGATAAGTCATGCGAAAAGATTGGATTTCAGACTCGGTTAAATTAACGTTTACATCGTTGGCATTAATACGTCTGTGAAAATCTGGTTCGTGGTATTCAACTTGCAGAAAATCACAAAGACTAACAATTGTGTTTTTCGAAAAAAGATTCTCATAGAAACCGAAGAACACGTTTTCACCAAATACATTTTCTAGCCTCTGAATAGTTGACTTGTAGTCACTTCTGAGAGACTCCCATTTGGTCTTCTGCAAATGTTCCATTTCAGCGAACAATTGCGCCGTATTGGGCTTAGCATTTTGTTTTTTAAACTGTGAAAGTACCATTGACCGTAATCTTTGCACAGGATCTCGCATAATGAATATTGGTTTTACGGTGATCCCCCGGTTTTGAAATTGGGTGTTTATAAAAGTAAGTGCCTCTTCGTCAAGTCCTGCATATGCGGGGGTGAAATCGCCAGTTATGTAGGTGTTTTGATGCCACAATCTCGCTACAAAATAGTCAAAGTACAAATTTGGGTCGACTAAAAAAGCGAATAGACGAGCAAATTCCTGAGGGTTTTTTACTTGGGGATCGAGCTGGGCAATTTTAGCAGCATTATTAAATACCTGTTTTTTAAAACCTAAACTAGCGTTTAGCGTGAGAGCATCGAAAATATGGTATTCCTTTGTAAAACCCATATCTGAATCTGGTCTTTCATCTAAATAACCCCTAAGCCATGAAGTACCGGCCTTCTGAGCACCAACACCTAATATAAAAGTCTTTTGTTTCATCTTACGTTTGGCAAGTCGTGCTCATGTTGGGTAAGCGAGTGATGGCTAATCTTTTCGTACTATTAAATGGGGTAATTTCATGAGTTCTGAAATAGTAAATTCGACACAGTTTACCATGCTGATACCTTGTAAATAGTTCTTTAGCAGGCGATGAAACCCATCGATTAGTCCGATTTCAGTGACTATAATGCAAGGATAGCTACAATCTGAGGATTCGATACGTTTTATTTCTATTGCGATTCGGCGAAGTGTTGGCTTGAGAGGCACGCTGCCGAACCAGGGGTCTGTATCTAAAACGCCTAAGCTCTCGATATCCATCGCGACGATAGGTTTTGTGCGGGACGCAGTGAATAAGTTATCGAATTGCCATTCATAGGTTAATCCGCCTATTATAATGCCAAATTTAGTTTGTTTGTTTCTTGCTCGAACCGAATGGTGATTGAAAGTAGGCATAGCGTTAGTGTTTTCAATGATGGTTTTTTAAGATCAACAAAATTAAGGTTGTCTTACGTTGTAACCTAAAAAATTAAACGTGATGTTGGAGTTGCAAGTCATGATGTGGAATGAGGGATTTCCATTAAGTCAGAAATTGTAAACTCAACACACTTAATTTTTGTTCTGTCACTTAGATGGGCTTTCATCATTCGGTGAGAGCCATCTACCATTCCAAGTCCTGATATTATAATGCAGGGATAGGTTGTATCGGCGCGTTCAATACGTTTTATCTCGGCTGCAATAGCGTGGAGGGTGGGTTGCGGAGAACGCGATTCGAACCAATGGTCTGTATCGAGCTTATTGAGTTTCTCTATTTCGACAAATTTTGTAGGCAGATTAAGGCTGTGTTTAAATAGTTGCGAAAATTTCCACCAAAAATTTATACCACCGATAACTAACCCAAGTTTTGTTTGTATACCTTGTGACTGGATGACACGTATCTTAGTTGCTAGCATTTTGTTAAGTAACAGAGAACGTTGCTGATGTGGGGAATCCTAAAATGGCTTACATTAGGTCTTAGTGTGAGAATTAATGGGTTGAATGGTAAATGTTACCCATAAACGCATTGTAAAGTATAGGAATTATAAAGCCAATATGATTGGAACAGTTCATATATAGAACCCATTTGTCTAAATTTGAACGGCTGAGTAAACGTTAGTAGTAATTTAAGTCCGAAAGTCAGTTGTCTGACCGTTAGGAATCTCTCTTAAGTCTTTATCTGTGTCTAACCTGCTCAATGTTTCCTCCGCAAAAGCCTCACTTCCCAGTACCACCTGATTTCTGAGTGATTCCCAGAGCGAAGGTTGGTCTTTGCCGTTATTTACATATTCCTCATATAAACGCTGGGCTGTTTTTCTACTATTACCTATGGAGGACAAGAGAAAGTCTGTTGACAACCAGTCTGGCGTGGCGGTGATCCCAGCGGTTGATCGATAACTACTCCATGGCCATTGTTTGGCCTCCTGGACCATTCGTGCTCTTACAGGGTTTAAAACGATGTAACGTGCCAGCTCTAGTAAGTAGTCGTCTCGATCTACAATAATGGCTTTGAATCGACCCTGAAAGACATGGCCAACCCGGTGATTGTTTTTGTTGCTTTTCTGGGTATAAACACTATTGAGATGACGCATGCCGCGACTTAAGTTAGCATCCGGAGTCTCCACCAGAAGGTGGTAATGATTGTCCATTAAACAATAGGCATGTATCTTCCAATTATACCGAGCGACAGATTCTGAAAGTAGGTGTAGGAAGTCTAGTCGGTCTTTATTTGAGGAATAGATATCTTCCCGACAGTCTCCTCGAGACGTAACGTGATACAAACCCCCGTTGAATTCAAAGCGCGATGGACGTGCCATAGTCTCTTCCCTCCGTGGAATCCAGTGATTATCCGATTTTAGTGATCGCTAATGTAATGTTTTTAATTATCTACCATCTGGCAATCAAATTCTGTGACTGTACGTCGCCAGATAAATATGGATTTTTAGCTGTTTGATCTAAGAGACGGTTTAGCTCATCGGGTTTAGGTTTGTATTCGGTTATGGTAATGCATTTGTTTTCTTGATGCCATAGTGTTGAGTTTGATCTGTTGTCTACGCGCCAGTATCTGCTGTCCTCGGCCATAAAACACATCGGCCGGCGTCAGGTTGTTGATGGATTCGTGATAGCGTTCATGGTTGTAATAATTAATAAACTGTTGAATCTGGTTTTCAAGCTCCCCGGGTAGATAGTAATTCTCCAGTAGGATCTGATTCTTCAATGAACGATGCCAGCGTTCGATCTTCCCCTGAGTTTGGGGATGGTACGGTTTGCCTCGGGTATGCGTCATTCCGTTGTCTTTCAGATAGACTGCTAGTTCAGCAGAGATATAACTTGGGCCGTTATCACTAAGTAATCTGGGTTTGTGTTTTACCTTAACTTGATTGAGTCCGGTGAATTCAAGGGCATCATCCAGCGTATCAGAGACGTCTTTACTGCTCATGGTGGTGCATAACCGCCAGGCGACGATAAACCGTGAGTAGTCATCCAGTATGGTTGACAGGTAATACCAGCCCCAGCCTATGATCTTGCAGTAGGTAAAGTCGGTTTGCCACATCTCATTGACTCTCGTGGTGGGATGCTGGAACTTATCTGAAGCCTGCATCAGGATATAAGCCGGACTGGTAATCAGGTCATGGGCTTTCAATAGCCGATATACCGTGGATTCTGAGACATAGCGCGCCTGTTCATCGGCATACGTCACCGCAAGTTCCCTAGGCGATAGCTCAGGCTTCTCCAAGGACAACTCGATAATTGCAGTCTGCTCACTCACGGGTAGCTTGTTCCAGGGCATCCCGGGAGAGGGCTTTTTATCCGCTTCGAGGAATTCCTTGCTCCAGCGGTAATACACATTGGAATTAATTGCTTCACGGCGACACAGCTCGGCAATACTGTCTTCACCTCGAAGACCTTCTAGAACGATACGGATCTTGTCTTCTGCTGAATAGTGACGGCGAGTGCGTCTACGGATATCTCGTACCGTCTTCTCTGCGCTATCTTTATACTTGTTACTGTTTGTCATCATCGTTTCCTCTTAAGGTGAACGATGAACTAAAGCTGTCTCTTAGGCAATCAGACTATTTGGTCCAACTTATGCTGACGGGATACAAATATCGTCGTGCCATGGCTACTATTGGTTGCTACGATATTGTTCGCGGCCGGAGATAAAATTGCCGATTTGGTAAGAAATACATCGTATGCGCAATCTGATAAAGCCTGGTTCGGCATGATACCCGTGGCTGTGTACGGAGGCTACTTCAATGGAGGGTTGGGTATTATTCTCCTGGCATACTTGTCAATTTTGGGTCTGCGCGACATTAACTTAATGAG
The DNA here is from genome assembly GCA_905478855.1 of uncultured Gammaproteobacteria bacterium. Classification (GTDB taxonomy): domain Bacteria; phylum Pseudomonadota; class Gammaproteobacteria; order Arenicellales; family CAJQKF01; genus CAJQKF01. The sequence continues at coordinate 670 of CAJQKF010000014.1, read as the reverse complement.
CGGCCTGAAAAACGCTCTTTCTGCAATCTTGTCTGCTGCTTCCGTGATTACCTTTACGATTGCTGGAATTGTCTATTGGAATGAAGCGATGATAATGATTGTTTCTGCAACCGCTGGCGGTTATTTTGGAACAATTCTTGTTAGGCGATTGCCTCAACAAGTTGTAAAAATTTCAGTTGTTGTTATTGGTGCCTTAATGACTATTGGCTTTTTTATTAAGCAAGTCTAAGGTTGACCGCGCACCTGTGCTTGGCGAATTAGTAACTATAATACCGGAGATAGGGGGTCAGGTCTTCGATTTCCGGTCTACACATTCGGTTCTCTCCGAATTCAAAGAAAGAATGGATCTTGTAGTAACTGTAAACCATGTGCCCGGTATAAACTGTAAAGGATGTCCCAAGTACGTACCATTGATAATATGGTGGGCCCGGTAGGACTTGAACCTACGACCAATGGATTATGAGTACGAATTGGTCACATTAAGTCCTATATTTTTCAATAACTTACTGGGGCGTCCGTTGCCCGATTTGCATAATAGTGCACTACTGTGCACAGCTGATTCCCACAGAATCTCCACAGTGAGCAAGGTGCGTCAGTCACCACAGAATTCCGGGGAATACCGCACAGTATTGAATGCTTGAGCCTGATAACCTGGGCAGTCCAACACCAA
>CAJQKF010000013.1 GCA_905478855.1 uncultured Gammaproteobacteria bacterium | reverse complement strand
TCAGAGCGACGCCATCAATCATTGAACAAACAGACACCTGATTCGGTATGCTTTCAGACTGCAGAAAGGATCGCTGCGTGACAGGGAAAGTGCTCAATACGCTGTCCAGTTTTTGGGGTCCACTTCTAACAACCTAGCGCTGTATCATTGAAGTCAGCTACTTTACATCAATTATTTCGCGCCCATTAACCTTCATATTACCTCGAGATCACTATGCAGTTTCGCCCGGCCACATTAGAAGATGAATCACAAGTACTTGCACTAAATACCTCATCGATATGGGCTACCGGCCCAATGGATGGTGAACGTTATCGTACCCTTTTTGGTTGGTCTACGTATTTCAATGTTGCCGAGGATAACGGTAAACTAATTGGCTTCTTGCTGGGTTTTGAAAACGGATCGGCCTACGATAGTCCCAATTATCTGTGGTTTTCCAAACGGCTAAATGAATTCATGTATGTAGATCGTATCGTTATTGATGAATCCCAAAGGGGTAGGGGCATAGGTCAGCAGTTTTACACGCATCTAGTCAACACAGCCGCCGCACGAAAGCGATATTGGGTCGCCGCTGAAATTAATGCAGAACCACCTAATCCTGTTTCCATGAAATTTCATCAAAAAAATGGTTTTCAGGAGGTGGGCAAACAACAGGCTGGCGCAGAAAAAGTCCTATCTATGCAGGTTCGGCCGGTGATATAACCGAAACATAATTTTATTAGGTAGTCGCCTCGAAATAAATCAAAATGAAGCCGATATTCTGATCGTTGGAGACCGTCATCCAGCACTATGCGCCCAACAGAAGTAAATGAATGGCAGAGAACTCCAAAATACGCGGTGCAGTCGGCTTCGTTCTACAGAGCGATGTAATTTTCAGAGAAAAGATTGGCAACAGTGATTGCCAAAAGATATTTCTGCCCTTAGAAGATTCAACTATTTTTAAACATTACTTCTCTTTCTTGTAATAGCCAACCGTGTCACCTTCAGTAGTAACACCCAATCCATTCAACAACCGGTTAGAGTAGCTGAAATAAGCGACAACTTGGTTTACCTCCAGAATTTCACCATCATCACAACCCGTGGCCTTGATGGCATCAAAATCCGATTTATTAATATTAGCAACATCTACGGTTAGCCGCTCCGTATAATTCAATAAGGCAAGTTCCTTACCTTCGAAGACATCGTGTGGACTACGATTTCTAAAACACTCCATTATTCGATCCGACTTCTCGTCGTCGTTTATAAGGTTGCGTGCGTTGGTAAAGTGATGGGAAAAACTGTAAGCGCAATTATTGAGGTGACTCGTGTAAGAAGCTACCACTTCAAGAAACCAAAACGGAAGCACATTTTCTGGGTTATGTAATACACTACGATACAAAGTTACGTGCCCTTTCATGGTATGGGGCCGTAGGCTATGGGCACGCATAACATTATCCACCGTACCATGAGGCGTCTTTACCAGTTCGTACATTTCTTCAACGGCACCGGTGGCATCGGCGACATCAATCATTTTTATCCAGGCACTCATATTTCCACTTTATCCTATCTTTAAATTTTAAAATCAATCGAGCTATAGTTTTTGCAAAACCCTTTTTCGTCTGTGATAAACAATTGGTTTATTCTCCAGACCGATTATTTCGCTCATCGGAACCAAGCTTTCTTTCAAGCTTACGAACTCCAGCTGAAACAATTAGAACCAAAACCAGATATTCAACCGCCACAAAGGAATAGATCTCAAGTGGGCGGTATTCAGTCACAGCCAGTTCATTACCATGTCGAAGTACCTCGCTTACGCCGATCACCGATACTAGCGATGTCATCTTTAATGTAATCACCAGCTGATTACCGATTGCCGGCAATGCTCTTCTTAGCGCTTGGGGGAAAACAATAAGTCGCATGGTATTAAAGTACGGCAGACCCAATGAATAGGCCGCTTCAAACTGACCTTTGGCAATAGATTGCACACCACCACGAAAAATTTCTGCCATAAACGCCGATCCATATACCGATAATGCAATCATACCTGCCGGAAATGGCTGCAAATCGATATCCACCAGTATTGGCATTCCATAGTAAACCCAAAATATTGATACTAATGGCGGTATGGAACGAAAAACTTCAACGTAAGTGCGATAAATCGCAACAAGTAACTTGCGATCAGATAAACCTAATAAACTAATAAAAAATCCAACGACTACCGATATCACTACACAACAGATGGTTAGTAAAATAGTCCACGGAATACCTGAGAGTAAAAATGTAATATTAATTCGCCCACGCTTTAATGTTGGATCAACTACATACCAACCCCAATCCTGAGAGCTCGCACATCCTGAAAGTAAGAGCGAGGCAATAACAACCAGACCAATTATGTAAAATTTAGGCATCGATTGATTATTCGTCTGTATATTAATAGTATTGTTCATTATGATTCAGTTCATTAAAAGTCGGCCGTTGTATCAAATTTTTTAATTTGATACATTTCTCTCTAACAAAAATACTAATGTGTCAGAGTTCTATAGAGATACCTATGTTATGCAAGTAGCATCTAGACAAAATAATACAATAACCATATCCTCGATACTATGAAAGAGCAATCTGCACGTCCATCCGGCTTTCAGGGATATCACAAACCGGTTGATGGCGAAGAAAACCCTGAGCTAACCCATATAGATCGCGGCACGAAGTGTGGTGAATATCTCCGACGTTATTGGCATCCTGTTGCCATGTCGAGCGAATTGGGTGACTTGCCACTTTGTCTAGAAATACTTGGTGAAGCACTCGTATTATTTCGTGATAAAACAGGGAACCTCGGTTTACTACACCGACATTGTGCCCATCGTGGTGCATCGCTGGAATACGGCATAGTCGCGGAACGAGGTATTATTTGTTGTTATCATGGATGGCATTACAATATTGATGGAACACTCATTCGTGCAGGATCAGAGCCGGAAGACAGCCCGGTCTATCAGCGAGTTATTCAAGGCGCTTACCCAACTCACGAACATAATGGTTTAATTTTTGCCTACCTTGGCCCACCGGAAGAGCGTCCACCGTTTCCGATCTACGACACCGAATCCATAGATGGTGTTGAGGCCATACCGTTTTCAATAACCACACCGTGCAACTGGCTGCAGGTGTATGAAAATACCCAAGATCCCATTCATGTGCTGCATTTACACGCGCTATCCAGCGGCGTGCAATTCGGTGCAGCATCTGGTGTTGAACAAACTATTGATTACAAGACAACACCACTGGGCATGATCAACATTCAAAGTCGTAAGGTGAATAACCATATCTGGATTCGCTCTACAGAAACGATTCTTCCAAATTGCAATCAAACCGGTGCAATCTACGAAGAGGCTGAATCCGAAAAGTATTTTCAACGATCAGCCATGCTGCGCTGGATGGTACCGGTGAATAATACAGTTACACGCACGATCGGTTGGCGTTTTTTCAGTGATGAACTTGACCCGCGTAACCAATGTGACCGAGCTCTAGTGGGAAAGGAATCAATCGATTTTATCGGACAAACAGAAGATGAGCGCAGTTATACTGAACGCCAGCGTCAACCAGGGGATTATGAGGCTCAGGTTTCCCAGCGCGACATAGCCGTTCATGGTCTTGAAAACCATGGTTCGTACGATACCGGTGTTTCACGGGTTCGCCACTTACTCAGGCAGCGTGTTCGGGCAATCGCTGTAGGTGAATCTGCGCTCCACCCTAGCCCTGGACCCAATGGAATTGCAACGTATATTCAGGATTGCGTCACACCATGGGTCGAGCATAAACACGGCACACTCGATCAAACTGAAATGTTAACAGCATTCGGAAAAATAATTACCGATGCCATTATTAGCTCCGATCATTTAAGCGCGTCCCAGCGACGTGAAGCGATTCGTGAAGCCTGTTTACAGGCATTTGACACCTGATTCTTAGGCGCTACCATAAACCAACAATCTTTCCACAAAAACCAATAGGCTTACTATGAAAATTGCAAAACTTCTGGCTGGAATAGCCACGGCAACTGCATTGACCCTTTCCCAGGGTGTATTTGCACAAAAATCAATGCTTAACGACGTTCTCGATAATGGTGTCCTTAAGGTCGGAACTACTGGAGACTTCAATCCGATGTCTTTCAAGGATCCAGCAACTGGCGAATATGACGGCCACCAGATTGATGCAGCAAAGCAACTTGCTAAAGATATGGGTGTTGAGCTTGAATTTGTTCCTACCGATTGGAAAACACTAATCAATGGTGTAGTAGCCGGTAAATACCATGTTGTTATGACCGGTACATCAATGACGGTAGGTCGCGCAAAGGCCGCTGGATATACCATCCCTTGGGGTCGCACAGGTTATTTACCGCTCACAAACGCCAAAAATTCCGGACGTTTTAACAGCTGGGACGACATTAACCAGCCGGACGTAACGGTCGGTTATAACCTAGGTACATCGTTCGCAGATTTCGTTAAAAATAACTTACCTAATGCAAAAGTAAAAGAGGTTGAATCACCTGCACGAGATTGGCAAGAGCTACTTGCGGGTCGTGTTGATGTGACCATCTCAAGTATTCTAGAAGCCGGTAAACTATCCACTACCCACGAAAAACTTGAAATCCCGTTTCAAGAAGTTGCTAATAGCTTACCTTTATCCTTTTTAGTTTCGCAAAATGATCATGTATGGCTCAACTTCATGAACAACTGGATGCGAATCAAAATCGAAAGCGGTTACTTCGACTCGCTAAATGAAAAATGGGGCATCAAAGGTCAGGATTAATCTCCCAACATGCAGCTAGCCCACCTTTCATGGCCCGAGGTAGAGAACTACCTTGGGCTTTTTAATGGCATAGTTATACCAATCGGCTCTACCGAGCAACACTCTACCGCGGGTCTTATTGGTACAGATGCTATTTGTTCAGAGTCGATTGCATGGCATGCCGGTGCTCAAACAGAAGGCATGCTAGTCGCGCCGACGTTGTGTTATACGCCTGCCCAGTTCAATCTGGGCTTTCCCGGTAGCATTTCAGTACGCACAACAACACTGCTCGCCCTCTTGCAGGATATTGTTCAATCTCTAGCCTATAACGGTTTTCGAAATGTCTATTTTCTAAATGGGCACGGTGCAAATATCGCAGTACTTAAGGCATTTATTCATGACTGGCATCAGCAATCCGTGCTCAGTAAAACTGATACTCTTAGATTTAGAATAAAAAGCTGGTGGGAATTTAAGGAAGTAAATGACTTACGACAGCGTCTTTATGGTGAACGAGAAGGAATGCACGCTACTCCGAGTGAGGTATCAATCACTCAATTTACACATCGAACGGTTAGACATTTCGAAACGGGTTTTCGAAAACTGGAAACATCGTATTACCAAGACCATGCAGGCGATAACCACCAAGACGCAGCCCAACATCGTAGTCAATTTCCAACGGGTGCGGTTGGCTCTGACCCTACGTTAGCAAATTCTAAAGATGGAAAAAATCTATTGGAACTGGCATCGAACGCGTTAGTTTCTGACTACACACACTTTACGGCTTCAAACTCCGCTGGAAAATAATCCGCAGCAGCGGTAAAGTCATCCAAGTAATTTTACTTCTATTCTCGTCACGAGGAATTTCATGATTTTCCAACAACTCTTTGATCAAACATCATCGACTTTCACCTATGTTCTCGCGAGTCGTGTTGGCGGCGAGGCGCTCATTATCGATCCGGTTTTCGAACATGTTGATCTATACGTCGGCCTGCTAGAGCGTCTAAGATTAAATCTGGTTAAAGCCGTTGATACCCATATACATGCCGATCACATCACCGCATTGGGCGCACTTCGTGACATAACAAAATGTATCACGGTGATGGGCGAGCGCAGCAGTGCAGACGTGGTTGCCATGCGTGCAAGGGAAAATGAAACAATAGACATCGAGGGTCTCTCTTTACAAACAATCTATACACCAGGCCATACCGACGACTCCTACACATTTAGTTTGAACGATCGGATATTTACCGGAGACACCTTACTTATTCGCGGCACCGGTCGTACTGATTTTCAGCATGGAGATGCCCACGCCGCTTACGACTCGCTGTTTAATAAATTGCTTAAACTTGATGACAATATACTGGTGTATCCCGGTCATGACTACAACGGCAATACGGTTTCCACCATTGGATCGGAAAGGGCAGAAAATCCCCGTCTACAAGTATCCAGTGCCAATGAGTACGCAGAGATTATGAATAGCTTAAAGCTACCCAATCCCAAAATGATGGACACTGCCGTTCCAGCAAACCGCACGATTGGCAAAAATCAACAACGCTTAATTGAGGCAGGTTGCGCGGCTACCACCGAGGAAATTTTGCGCGAATCTGGTGGTAACTGTCTTTTTGTCGACCTAAGAGAAGAGGGTGAGCGTAATCGCGATGGGCACATTCCTAATGATCTTCATGTTTCCTATCAGCAACTCGAAAATGCCCTTGCGACCGACTGCAGGCTAAGTCGAGAACTAAAAAATGAAGAGACGCAAGTCGTGTTATACTGCTCATTCGGGGAGCGATCTGCGTTGGCTGTAGAACGGGCAATGGAAATCGGAAATAAAAACGTCACCCATATGATTGGCGGAATGGGTGCTTGGATGCGAGTCGGCGGAAGCATCGCCCAACACTAAATTGATTGAATCCTAAAAGAGTTCGACCTATGAGACACTTAAAAGATCATCTTGCCGAAAACGGGGTGAAGTACATACTGCCAAGTTACGTTGATATGCACGGAGCATCAAAAAGTAAAATGGTACCCATTGCACATTTTGACCGAATGATGAACGGGTCAGAGCTTTGCACCGGTGCCGCCCTTGACGGCATTCCTCAAGATATTTCAGATGAAGAGGTTGCATCCCACCCCGATGCAAACTCTTGCATTATACAACCGTGGCAACCCGATGTAGCATGGATGGCCAGTGATTTGTGGTGCGAGGGTAAACCCTTTGAACCGTGTAGTCGTAACATTCTAAATCGTGTTCTCAAACAAGCAGACGATTTAGGCTATGGTTTAAATCTTGGCATTGAAGCCGAGTTCTTTGCGCTTAAGCACGACGAACAAAACGGACAGGTTGTACCCCTAAGTAATCGTCCTCATCTGCAGAAACCCGCTTATGACGTGCCGCGTTTATCGGATAATTTATTTTGGCTTGACGAACTGGTAAGCGCTATGAATGCGCTTGACTGGGATGTCTATTCATTTGATCACGAAGATGGCATTGGGCAATTTGAAATAGATTTTGATTATAGTGATGCACTGACCATGTCCGACCGTTATGTGTTCTTCAGACGCATGGCAAATGAAATTGCACGCAAGCACGGTGGTTTTGCCAGCTTTATGCCTAAGCCCTACCCGAATTTTGCGGGCAGCGGAGCGCATTTTAATCTGTCTTTATTTAGCAAAAAAAGTGGGGAAAACTTATTTGAAACTGATAATGATCCACGCGGATGCGGAATCTCACCACTCGGATATCAATTTCTTGCGGGTATATTGAAACACCTTCCGGCTATTAGTGCGGTTGTTGCGCCAACAGTTAATAGCTACAAACGATTAATTCTAAAAGGTAGCACCTCTGGGTTTACCTGGGCACCTGTATATTGCAGCTACGGGAACAACAATCGAACCAATACATTACGTATTCCGAGTGGAGGCGGACGTGTTGAATTACGCCTTGCCGACCCTATGTGTAATCCATATTTGGCAAGTGCTTTTGTGCTTGCTGCAGGTTTGGAAGGCATCCGGGACAACCTCGACCCTGGTGAGCCACACTTTGAAAATCTTTATACTAAATCACAGCAGGAACTAGATAACCTTGGTGTTAAGTGGTTACCAAGAACACTGATTGAAGCGGTTGATGCCTTCGCTGAAAACCCACTGGCGAAATCGGTTTTTGGCGACGCGATGTTCGATAGCTGGGTAAGTTTTAAACGAGACGAATGGTTTTCGTACCTCAATCATGTCTCTGATTGGGAGCGGGATCGATACCTTACTTTTTTCTAATCATAGAGCTATATTTTAGCGCCAAACACGTTTAGGCGATAAAAGGCTCTCACCCTTTTATCTTCTACAAACCGGAACTATCTTATGTTGATACGCAGTTTTCAGGAAGCCGAAAAGAACGGCCAAGTGGTTTCCATTTCCCATGGAAAATCCAGTGCCGTTAGGGTGTTATTAAAAGCGGACGGTCTGGGTTTTAGTCTTTCTGAAGCGCGTTGTGGCGCAGGCAACCGCTCAAAGCTATGGTACAAAAATCATTGGGAAGCAAACTATATTCGCGCTGGAAGGGGTTCCATACGTAATCTGGACACCCACGAAGAACTAGCACTTTATCCAGGAGTGATCTACTGTGTTGGCCCAAATGATAGACACAGCATTATTAACAGCGACGACCCATTGCGTATCGTGAGTATTTTTTGTCCGCCTATAACAGGACTAGAAACCCATGATGAGGACGGTGCGTTCCCCCCTACTGGAGACGTAACTCAAGGTCGTGATGCAATGTTCGTGCGTACAATCGACGATATTCGAGCACTTGATGGCGAGAAAATTTTAGGGGGCGGTGCGGTTAAGGCTCTCCGGTTGGTTACTGCAGCTGACGATATGGGGTTTTCGGTTTCCGATGTCACACTAAAAGCAGGAACCGATATAACGCTATGGTATAAAAATCATTGGGAAGCAAATCTGATTCTTGAAGGGCATCTTAACCTAACCCACCAAACTACAAATGAGCAACATCAGCTAGAGTTTGGCGATGTCTATTGTGTTGGACCTAACGACCCACATCGAATCACCTGTAAAACCGAAGTGAAGCTATTGGCTATTTTTAATCCGCCATTATCTGGAGATGAAAAACACGATGCAGACGGTGCGTACCCACCGACTGGCCCCATACCACTTGGTCCTAGAAACTAACACATTACAAAAACAGTGTTGTACGCCCTGCGTCGAAAATTTTATTATCTTTTATGATCGATCTACCCGGTGCAATGATCAATCATCGGTAGATCGGTTACCATGCCGTTACGTATTGATCCATCCTCAACTTGCACCGTTACTTCCGTTCCGGCTTGCCAGTGATTACGCTCAAGCATGCCAAGAGCAATGTTGTTTTCAAAGCGGGGTGACCAAATTGCGGTTGTCACCTGACCCACCATTACACCGTCCCGCAAAATCGGCCACGGGGACTGACACGGAGGGCACTTTTCACCGTTAAAAATAACGCCGCGAATTAGTTGCTGTGGACCCGTTCTCTGAATCAACCGAAGCGCTTCGCGTCCGATAAAATCAATACTGCCATCGAGTTGACAGTATTGATCCATAGCGCATTCCAGAGGATTATTTTCCATGTTCATCTCGTTACCGTAGGACAACAAGCCACCCTCAACCCGCTCAATTAAATTAGGCGAACCAGGGGAGATATTAAATTCCTGACCTGCTGTCCATAATGCATCCCAAAGGGCTGCTCCCCGTTCAGGCTTGTCGAGGTATAGTTCGAAACCTCCTTGCTTGCTATATCCTGAGCGAGCGACAATGATATCGAAATCTTCAAAGCGTAATGTTTTGAACCGAAAGAAACGTATATCCCTCACAACCCTGCCAAAGACTTTTTCCATTAGGTCATCAGAAAGCGGTCCTTGTATGCTCAATGGCCATACATCGGGCTCATGTATTTGCACATCCAACTGCATACCAACAGCTAGTCCTTTAGCCCATAACAACACATCTGAGTCGGCTATTGATAACCAAAAGCAATCCTCGGCCAATTTAAGGATAATAGGATCGTTTAGCATACGTCCGGCTTCATCAACCATCGGTGCATATAAACACTGCCCGACGGTTGCATTAGTTAAATCCCGGGGCGTCATTAATTGAGTTAACTTAGCGGCATCGTGCCCACTAATTGCAACTTGCCGCTGGCAGCCAACATCCCAGATTTGCACATACTTCTTTAAATGCCAATAATCTTCCTCAACCGTTTTTCTAAAGCCCTTGGGCAAGACAGTATGATTAACCACGGAGTACCCTGAAACACCGTGTGATTCTACACATGACTTATAAGGCGTTGCCCTTATCCGACGAGATACATTTAGTTTAGTAGTAGACATATCGTTAACTCAATGTGAAGACCATACTGAATAGGAATGTGGGGCAAGCATGATCGGCATGTGATAGCGCTTGGTAACATCATCTATCGGAAAACGTAAAACCACCTTGCTCATCGAAGATAGGCTCTCATTATTTTCATCACTAAAATATTCATTTGTATGAAAAACCAGTTCGTACTCACAGTCTTCGTTCAAATAATCTGAACTTACGGTTTGAGAAATTCGACCCTCATCATCGGTCTGAACATCGAAAATTTGATAACGAGTATCGTTTTCATCGATACGAAATAACTGAGTGCGAATACCAATCGCAGACATGCCACTTACAGAATTTAAAATGTGTGAGGTAATCAATGCCATGTTATTTTCCTGCTTATTGCATTTTATACGTAAAGCCTCTACTCAATAGATGCCTTATCGCGTTTGCTGGTAGTGGCCAAAACAATTGGACTAATATGCCCAACCGTCTTCACATTGACACATGCAGTTTTGCCGCTTGCAATGGCGCGGCGCACAGCGGGAATAATATCCGCGCGCTTTTCTACTAGCTCCCCATGTCCACCCAAACCTTCAAACATAGTATGAAAAGGTATGTCACGAAAATCCGTTGCAAAATGTTTCTGATTTGCAAATAAACGTTCTTGTTGTTGAGAGATACAATCCAGGCCGCCGTTATTATCAATAACCACAACAACGGGTAGATTTTCCTGAAACGCCGCTTCAATACTGGACCCACCCGATAAAAATGCGCCATCCCCGCTTATCACAACAACTTGGCTATCTGGATTATTGAGCTTCGCCGCTGTGGCGAAAGGCACACCAACACCCAGCATACTAAATGTTCCGGGATGCAGAATATTGGCCAGTTTTTGCCCCTTCCAGCCGGCAATATTTATCGCTATTTCAGACCAAAAGTGGGTATTTCCCCCGTCAATAACTAACCAATCGTTATCATTCATCGCAACCTGAACATCCAAGGCCAAGTTTAATGGATGAATTTTGTCATCCTCAAGCTCGGGAATATCAGCAAGCATTTGATCCACCCACTCACCGCGTAAACGACGATTAAGATCGAACCATTGTCGGTCAAAGGGCTTAATCTGGGCTAACGCATCAAAGAATGCTCCAGGGTCGCTTAATAGTGCGAGGTCAGCGGCACGATTGAACTCCAGCTCCTCATGGGAACCGTTCACACAAATCAAACGTGTTGATTGCGGAATAAATGGAGGGTTTCCGAAATTCATTTGATTATCCAGTCGCGCACCGACCATGATAACTACATCAGACTCCTGCAACGCAACCTTCGATGGGGCATATTGATGGATATCAGCAAGCCCCATATATGCCTCAAACTCTTCGCCCATTAATTTTTGATGATAGGGCACATTAAACACGGGTATTCGTAGCGTGCGCCCGACGGCTTCGAGCTTTTCCTCAGAACGGGACCACCACACACCATGACCGCCGATAATTAACGGCCTGCTTGCGTTCTGGATAATATCCATCACAGCCGACAGGTCTTCTGGGCAAGGCCAAGCACGAGGCGGCATTTTGGCAGTTCGATCAAATGGACGCTCATCAAGCATGGCATTCTCATCGAATGAACTAAACATAATATCTACCGGCATGCTCAAATGCACACCACCGGGATAGCCACTTATGGCGATTTTCCACGCTCTATCAACAAATTCTGATATACGCTCGCCGTCGGTAATCGATACACTGTATTTAGTCAAAGGCGCTGCTATTGCCACATCGTCTATTTCTTTAAAGCCACCACTACCCTGACGTTTAAGCGTACTTGAACCGGTAACAAATATGACCGGCGAACGCTCACCCCAAGCCTCCATCATGGCGGGTATAGCAGTTGCAAAACCTTCCGGACCAACTAAACAAACCGCTGGTTGTCGGGTAATCCGCGTATGGCCATCGGCCAAGTGACCGGCTACCTGTTCGTGGGGCGCGTTAATGACGGAAATTCCGCACTCCATGAAACCTTCCAGAGCCGGATTGCAAAACCCCCCACTTAAGGTAAATACCTGAGTTACACCTTTTAGCTGCAGGGCGCGAGCTAATAACATTCCACCGCGTAATTTCATGGCCAATTCCTGATCAAAACAATAAGTTTATAATTTCCCGTAAAAGCCTCACCACGGCAATAAATAACGAGAAGTATTTGCCGAATTAAAGCACTCGAGAAGCAGCAGTCTATATTGTATTTAGCACATAGAACAAATACTATTATCTACAATATGTATACAGAAATACTATAACTAGATCTGAATGATAAACTTATGAACCTAAGGCAACTTGAAGCATTTCGCGCAACCATGCGTAGCGGCTCAATTTCAGGTGCCGCCAAGTTGTTGCATATATCCCAACCCAGCATAAGTCGTTTGATTTCAGACCTCGAGCATACCGTTGGCTTTTCGTTGTTTGTGCGCACAGGTCGCGGCGTTATCGCCACAGTAGAGGCTCGACGTTTTCAACAAAGTGTAGAAAGCATGTTCTTCGGCTTAGATAAGCTGAAGGAGATAACAGAATCCATTCGCACCACCAAAGATGAAACCATATCTCTTGGTGTGATACCGGTGTTTTCATCCTCAGTTATGCCAGATGCGGTTAACGCCCATCGCATAAAACAAACAGATATACATCTTAGTATTGGGGTTAAAAATACACCCGAAATTATTGATGCAGTGTTAATGCAACAGCTAGATCTAGGCGTCATCTGCCCTATCAGCCCATTAGAAGGAATACACGTGTTGTACAGCACCGCAGTTAATTATCGATGTCTAGTTCCAGCAAACCACAATCTCGCCAACTCTAAAATGGATATAGATCTAGGAAAGGTTTCGGAAGAAGTCATCACATTGGATCCCAGTTATCTCGAAGAAATCAGCAATGACGAGATTGCTATGAAAAACATTCGAAAACATATTCGTATCGTTTGTCATTCAGATCCGGCCATCGCCGCACTTGCTCGTTCGACCGGACTAATGGCTGTGGTCGATCCTTTCACCGCCAGTATCGCAGCTGCCGATAAACAGATGGTATCGCTACCCATTAAGCAAAACATACGATACCCGATCGCTGTTATCTGCCGCAGCGCAGAGACACTTTCCCTCGCTGCTACGAATCTTTCAAATCATTTGATTAGAGCATTTGAATCTATCGAGCGCCGTTAGGATATACATATCCATAACAACCTCAATACGACACCTCATTGGGGTAATGTTGTTTAACAACATCAGGATAACTCCGCACAAAATAATTCCAAAGCTGCTCGCCATATACTGCTGGCTTATAACTCGAACCCATGTCTCCAACGCCCGATTCTGTCTCTTCCTTACGAGCCATAAAACCAGCCTTTTCATGCCTTGGACTGTTACGAACAGCCTCCACCATCTCATCAGGCAAATTAAGTACTGATAATTTGGTGTCCAGAGTTGGACCATGAAAATAACCCACTGAATAACGTTCTTCACTAGTTATCACACGATGGGCAGTGGCGACGAAGTACTGACCCGTCATAGCCTGTAACATTTCACCTAAATTTATGACAAATGCTCCGGGAATCGACGGCACAGAAATCCATTCGCCACTTGCATTTTGAACCTGCAGTCCGGCGACAGGGCCAGGAGCAAGTACGGTAAGAAAACCGGTATCGTGATGGGCATTTACCCCGGCTGAGTTTTCCGGCGTAGGTGGATAATGAATCAGCTTCACCAGCGACATGGATTCCTCACCGAATAACCCGGTCAGTTCATCACTACGCAATTCAAGCCCAACAGAGAGTACTTCTAGTAATCGGGTGGCCAATCCACCTGCTTTTTCGAACCATGCGAGACTGGTAGATTTAAACTCTGGTAGTACAGAATCTGGCAACCACTGATTGGGTCCCAATAATCGTAAATAAGTCGGGTTAACCCCATCTTCTCGAGCGCTTAACTCGCTCCAAAGATCAACCTGCTCGCGCATATCAGGCGTGTTATTTGTGTACTCCGAACCAACATCTTCCCATCCTCGAAAATGCCTCGATTGGCGTTTATCGATCAGAAGTTTTTGATCTTTCGGCAAGCCAAAGAGTTGCTTTATCATGGCAAAAAGATCATCCATGAACTCGTTATCGATGTCGTGATTAATCACCTGAAAAAAACCGACGTGATGACAAATATCGCAAAGTTCTCGAGCGAACTCCTGCTTTTCCTCTGCATCACCTTGCCAGCGAGCCAAATCGACTACAGGTATGGAATTAAAAGAAGCATTAATGTTCATGATCTCTCTACCTGTAGTTCGACATGGAAAAATATTACGACTGACTAGTCTCGATTCGCGTAATAGCCAGCAACACCACTATGAGCGGCAACCCGATCAGCATGCTCCGCTAGCGTTGGGGCAACACTAGCTACAAGATCAGCCGGAATATGCTCAAGCTTGCCTGAACGCAGACCTTGAATCCAGACAAACATCTTCAGATCGGCAACACTGAAATCAGTACCGGTAAAATAAACACCACCTGCCTGATCCAATCGCTCAGCTAACATCTTCAGGTAGGGTACAAGGCGATCATCAACCAACTTTTGCCGTGCCTGCAGCAACGCATCATCTTTAAGCCCAAAGGTTCTTACAATAAAATGAATGGCATCTTCGACTGTCTCCATAATTTCATCACAAAGATATCCCTGCCATGGATCGCTTGGATACAGACCCGTCTGCTTGCCAAAGTAACGACACATAGCATTTGTCTGGGTATAACTCACACCGTCAATTTCGACAACCGGCACAGCCTTTAATGGGTAGTTGCCTCGTAACTTCCCAAAATCTGTAAATGATATGCGTGTATCAGTAAACTCAATGCCGCCAATATGTAACAGCAATCGTAAAGGCTCGGCTCGCCCGCCATCGGTATCAAAATAAGTGAGGTTTACTTCAGTCATGGTTCAAATCCTTTACTCTAAAATAGTTTATATGGAACAACGTTATCATGTCGATTGATTACGTTCTTAATCTTGTTTACCCTTCGACATCCAGAACATATGATACCTTCATGCCCTTATAACAAGCGTCTTGTGATTAAAAACAAGTTCCACACTCAAAATTTCTCCACTAATGAACATATTATTCGCCGCTCCTGAAAATGCATGGGGAGGATTTTTTGCCAGTATTCAATCGATTAATCCTGAGCATCATTTTGTAGCTAATGGAAAATTCCAGATCGAGTCTCTAGCAGGCTTTGATGTTGTGCTGCCAACTATGAGTCCAATTACCGCAAAAATACTGGAAACTGCCGATCAGCTTAAATTAATCCAGCAAGTGGGTGCCGGACTTGAAGGTGTCGACATTAACGCTGCAACGCGTGCGGGAATCCATGTCGCCAATGTACCTTCGAATAATTCAGGTAATGCTGTATCCGTGGCGGAAGTGGGCATTTACCTCATGATAGGTCTGGCAAGAGATGCTCGAGAAATGCATAGAACACTTCAAGACGGCCGAATCGGTTCTCCATTGGGTCTAGCGTTAGCGGGAAAACGTGCCGGGATAATCGGCCTAGGCGGAATAGGTGAGGCACTTACCCCTCCCCTACAAGCACTAGGCATGGATGTGATCGGTGTAAAGAAAGGCAATCCACAAGAGACACAGCATCGCCTCGGCCTATCCTGGTGCGGAACTATGACGGAACTCCCATACTTGCTAGGATCTAGTGATTTTGTGATTCTAGCCTTGCCGGATAACTCGCAAACCCATCATCTTATGAATTTACAGAACCTAAAACTTATGAAGCCGGAAAGCTTCTTGATTAACCTTGGACGTGGTGGACTTATTCCTCACGCAGATTTACTCCAAGCATTACGCCAGAATTTAATCGCTGGTGCTGGTCTGGACGTATTTTGGAATGAGCCTCCTAATCCAAAAGATGAGATTTTCAAATATAATGTTCTCGCTACTCCACACATAGCCGGAGCAACAGATTTATCTCTAGCGGGTATACGACAGGCTGTGTGCGAGAACCTGAGAAGACTTGCAGATCACCAACCAATTCTTAATTGCGTGAATTAACTAGCCATAGCTGAATTATTTACATTCAGCACAACCCAAAACCAAATAATCACAACTCGACAATAACAAGGCTAACACTATGAAGATCAAACCCTTTGGCGTAGAAATGTGGATGAATGAGTACGAAAACCACTGCCAGTACAACCTGGCTGAAACCTGCGTGGAATCTCTAACAATCGCTGAATTATTAGCCATTTGTGGAAAATCGGAAGATTCACTAAAGGATCTTCTATCAATGAAACAGACATACGGTGAAATTGAAGGCTCAATTGCTTTGCGAGAACAGATCAGTGGTCTATTCAAGAACCAATCCGTAAGTAATGTTCTCATTGCTCACGGCGCCATTGGTGCAAATGCACTTGTCTACGCAACACTGGTTGAACCTGGCGACCATGTGGTTTCAATTGTACCCAGTTATCAACAACACTACTCGATACCCGAAAGTTATGGTGCGGAGGTAAAAAAGCTTCTTTTAACAGAACAGGACCAATTTTTACCGGATCTGCAACAACTTGAAGAACTCATTACAGATAAAACAAAGCTAATTTCATTATGTAATCCGAATAATCCAACTGGCGCTTTGATTGACGAAGAGACGCTTAAAAAAATCGTCGCAATAGCCCGACAACATGATGCTTGGATACTGTGTGATGAAGTCTATCGTGGCACCAATCAACAGGGCGACGGGTTTACCGCATCAATTGCTGACCTATATGAAAAAGGCATAAGCACGGGCAGTATGTCTAAAGCATTTTCCTTAGCTGGCCTTCGTCTAGGCTGGATTGTAGCGTGTGAATCGCTCATGCAAAAAGTCACACATCAAAGAGACTACAACACCATTAGTGTCGGCATGATAGATGACTATTTTGCAACCATGGCACTAACCCATCGCCATCGGATTCTAGCTCGTAGCCACAAGATAACCCGCGAAAATTTAGCGACACTAGATAACTGGGTAAATGGCGAGGAAAAAATACACTACGTAAAACCCGCATCTGGAACCATTGCGCTGTTGCGTTATGATGCAAAGATATCATCCCGTGACTTTTGCGTACAATTGCTCCAATCGACCGGTGTTCTATTTACACCCGGCAGCGCACTTGATATGGAAGGATGGGTACGCATAGGATATGCCAACACACCGTCGATTGTGCAGCAGGGATTACCAAAGGTATCCAGCTTTCTGCAATCCTTATCCTGACCAACTCCTTTACCAACGCTCACTAACATTGAGTAATAATCAACGTTAGTCCCAAATAAATCACTTAGTCGTTAACCAAATCAAACATAATATGAAGACTTTCCTTACGCTTGCACTGGTACTTTCTCTATTTTCCCACAGCAATTTTATTGCCGCCAGCGATGATTCTGCCATCGGTTATAAAACCGTTGAGGAAGCATACACAGCACTTGAAAATAATCCGGAAGCGGTTTTAACCGAGTACGAGGGTTGGAAGATTTTTAATATTAAAAATAATGGTCTTTATACATTGTGGTCATTCACACCCCATGTCGATCCAGCATATCCTGCTGTTGTGAAACGGGTTATAGCCAGCAAGAATAATCAAATACTGATAAACATGAGTGCGTTGTGTGAAGCTGAAAAACCAAAGTGCGATCATCTCATTGAGCAATTTAAAGCCATTAATGATGGAATAAAAAGGAAAATGGAGAACGGATCATAGTATCGTGGATTTACATAATTCAGTATAAGGCATGCTACACCTTATGGTTTTCAGAATAAAAACTTTATATTCACTGACTCTACTAGGTTCCGTATGTTTTTTAGGGTAGATCGTCAATTATAAACAACTGAGTTATTTTCGAGCAAAGTTTGGTTGGTCAAAATGCGCAACTCGAGTTGATCGACCAAATATAGCGATCTCTCGAAACTGATACATGATGGCTGCTGTTGGTGCATACACTTCATGACCCACCGTTTGTAAAGGTGCGCTTAACACTGGATGGCTACTATCGACCGAATCTTGTAATTGAGGTATGTCAGGGCTAGCCAGATCCCAAAACGGTATATGGAAAACTAGAGCAACCTCATTTGGATCAGGCTTCAAAAGAGTGTTTGGTCCAGACCAAACCACTACGGGTGTAATACAGAACCCGGAACGGGTCTGGTAATCATCCATTACACCCAACACACTTGATTCATCCAGCTCTACGCCAACTTCTTCATGGGTTTCTCTTAAAGCTGCTTGGATTGCATTTTCACTATCCTCCAGTTTCCCTCCCGGTAACGCATATTGACCGCTATGTTGTCGCAAGGTTTTAGGTCTTCTGGTTAAGATTATACTGGCCTCTCCCTGGGAATCTTCCACAATCAACAGTGTTACTGCGGCTCGTCGAAGACTTGTCGCAGAAAATGTGGAAACGTCGTGAGCCAATAGTCGTTCTTGCAAAGACACTCGCAGATTTTCATCACAGGCATAAATTTTTAATTGATCGATCAATTTATTTCTAATCTAGAAAGGTTTAGCTGAATCAAAGCAGCATGATTACTAAATACCCAACGACTTGGTTGAGCAAGTTCACGAAATAATAGTGATTGATTCGGGATAAATCCCGAACCGATTTCGATACCTGCATCACCCAATTGTAGACGTTTCTTTCTGCTTAGTAGTAAATAATGCCCCGAAATACAGGTAAAAGAATAATGCATCGCTTGTTCTATAACCCATGCTGTATTAGTTAGAGCAACCGGCATCATAGCCTGTATCGAAAAACATGCAAGCGTTGATAAAAACTGTGGATTTAGAGATAGCAAATGATAATCGATACCTGGCTCTAGGCCTTTAAGTTGTGCAGCAAGTATGTTTTTTTGCTTCTGTGACATCGTCTCAGACTTTAGTTCAATCATAAGGTGTAAATCACCACCGAAAGACTCGATAACTTCAGACAGACAAGGCAACTCTGGGTGGCTCTTCCTCAAACTTGGGAAGTTAGTTTCTGCAATACATAATTTTGGAGCTGCAAAGGTTCTCCCAGTATGGTCATCGTGAATAACGACCGGCACATTATCTGATGTCCATCGCACATCTAATTCAATACCCCAAACTCCAAGTTCTGCACAACGCTGAAAAGCGCAAAGGGTATTTTCATCCGGAGCGTCAGCTTCCCCTGTATTGCCTCGATGAGCCACGAGATTCGGAATACAGTTTACCGCCGGCGCCTTTCTTGGGGGTAACGACCAAATAGCATCTAGTGCATATTGTAAGCCGTCGTAAATTCGATCATGCATCTAAGTTTTGAATCTCTTCCTCGGCGAGTTCGGCAGCCTCCATCGCCTCGAGTAAATCTACTTCCGCGGCATCAACAATTTTCTTCAATCCAGCTTGTTGATATACAAGGTCTGTTAATAAATCACGATTATCATCGGTATATAAATCGTTATCAGCTAAGTTTTGCTCTAATAACTCATTTTCATCCATACGTTTCTGCAATACTTGTTCACACTTTCGTACCCTATTACGTACTGACTGCAATTGCTGACGTAGTTGTGCTTTTAACTTACGCGCATCCTTTTGCGCGTTTCCACTTATATTCTTTCCTGTTTTATTCTTCTTTCTTTCACTTAACCAGCGTGGGTAGTCATCTAAATCATCGTCAAACGGTGTCACCTTACCTTGATCAACAAGCAATAACACATCAGTGGTAGCGCGCAATAAATGTCTGTCATGAGATACCAGCACCACGGCACCCTCAAAGCTCTGCAATGCAACGGTTAGCGCATGACGCATATCTATATCTAGGTGATTCGTCGGTTCATCCATGATCAACAAATTGGGTTTAGCATACACAACCATAGCCAGTACTACTCGGGCTTTTTCACCACCGGAAAAATGACCTACTTTTTCAAAAACACGATCACCAGAAAAACCAAATCCACCTAAGAAGTTTCGTAGCTGTTGTTCATCATGTAACCCATACACTTGTTGAAAATGCTCAGCCGGTGTATCCCCAGCTGTAAGTAATTCCAGTTGTTCTTGAGCAAAATAACCACAACGCAAATGCTTAGCAGTTTCAACGACTCCATCCGTGGGTTGTAATTCAGATGAAAGCAGGCGACTCAATGTAGACTTACCCGCACCATTTAAACCTAGCAGCCCAATTCTTTCTCCGGGGGCAATGGTCATACTCACATTCGATAGTACTTTAACACCAGGATAGCCAACATCCACACGCTGCAACTTTATTAATGGCTCTGGTAATTCATCAGGCTTTTTAAAAGAGAAATTAAACGGCGAGTCGACATGGGCCGGAGCTATTTGCTCCATACGTTCTAACGCCTTCAGACGACTCTGGGCCTGACGCGCCTTGGATGCCTTGGCTTTAAAACGAGTCACAAACGACTGCATGTGGGTTATTTCCCGTTGTTGTTTCTGAAACGCAGCCTGCTGTTGACCTAGTTTAATAGCGCGTATTTTTTCAAAATCAGAATAGTTACCCGTATATTCAGTTACCTGCTGTCGCTCGATAGAAACGACACGATTAATAACACCATCCAAAAAGTCCCTATCATGAGAAATCAATAACAGTGTCCCCTGGTACTTGATCAACCACTGCTCCAACCAAATAACCGCATCCAGATCCAAATGATTAGTTGGCTCATCTAATAACAGCAAATCTGAACGACACATCAACGCACGTGCAAGATTGATTCGCATGCGCCAACCGCCGGACAAAGTATTGGCCGATAACTGCATACGATCTTCAGCAAAACCTAAGCCCGAGAGAAGGCGAGCAGCACGTGCAGGTGCGCCATAACCATCGATTTCTTCGAAACGTAGCTGTGCAGCGCCATCGATCTGATCCAGCTTATCCAATAAATGTCGATATTCCTGATCACCATCGAGTACATGCTCAACCGCATTGCGCTCATCGTAGGCGAGTTCCTGTGCAACATGGGCCACAACGGGATTACCCGCTACCGACCATTCTCCGTCATCAGCCTCCAGTTCCCCCAGAATAAGCTGAAACAGACTCGACTTTCCACACCCGTTGGGGCCAACAAGACCAGCCCGCTCTCCTGGCTGAATGGTAAAAACAGCGTTACTGAAAAGTAGACGGGTACCACGCCGAATGGCTATCTGGGAAAAATTTAACACGTTTTTTTATATGCTGTCTTATGCCCTGTTACAAAACGAATTTGCAAAGCGCAAATATAATTTGGACGCTATGGATATTACAGCGTAACGAACTTTACTAATTTACCGATTGTAGACAGGAATAGGGCCCTTAAGTTGACCCCATATATCGTCTAAGCCTGCTTGTTCCATGTCGGTTAATGGCGAAGATTTTATAGATGCCAAAGATTGTTTCAATTGCTCTGGTTTGCTGGCACCCAATAGTACCGTACTCACCCCAGCAGTTGATAAGCAAAAATGAAGTGCCATCTCAACCGGTGTGCGATTGGTTTCTGCGGCCAATGCAGTAAGACGCATCGCTGCCTGTCGCTGCAAATCGTGTAAATAACGATCTTGATAGGTCGCATTCTTCGACAAACGCCCCTCTAAAGGCTTACCTTCAACACCATATTTCCCCGTTAATAATCCACCTGCTAACGGATTGTAATTACAGACTCCAACATCATAACGCTGACACATAGGAAACAGTTCTCGATCCGCTTCGCGACCGATAACATTATACAAACTCTGAATAATCGTCGGTTGTATCCAGCCATTTGCCCGCGCGATATGAATCGCCTCAACCGCCTGCCAAGCAGAAAAATTAGATAGACCGAGATAACGAAACTTACCCTGCCGGGATAAATCGTCCATGCATTTAAGGGTTACTCCGATGGGGGTATTGTAGTCTGGTGCATGCAAAAAATAGATATCAAGATAATCCAACTGTAACCGTTCTAATGAGTTTTCAAGCTCTCTAGTTATTGTCTTGGGAGAAAGCCCCCGGGTTAACGGATCATCACCGACCGCATAAAACACTTTGGACGAAACAATAAGACGATCGCGGTTACCACTTTTGCGTAACCATTGACCGAGCAGACGTTCCGACTCACCATCTGCATACATATTGGCACAATCAAGGAAATTTATACCGTGATCTGTGGCGCAATCCAGCAACGAAAAACTAGTTTCACTGTTTGCTTCCTTGCCTAAAGTCATGGTGCCAAAACACAGTTCAGATACTAGTAAGCCGGATGAACCGAATCTTCGAGTTTTCACATTATTTACCTTTTCATTAAATTGCCGATAACAGGCTGAAGGGAAACTAACCTAATCGCGGCCAGGTATCACTAAGTTTATACCCCTCTTGCCAAGGGTCTGCAGGGTCTAGTATTAATTGTCGGGTATCCGTTAGCCATGCACGACCGGAAATCACCGGAACAATACCTTCTATCGAACCCACTTTAGCCAAACTCTCAATTCGACAATGGAATTCCGAATCGATTATGGATACCCCGGTAAAGGCTTCACCTATAGCAAGCTCACCACGAGCGTATAACACCGCCATACGTGCGGAACAACCAGTACCCGTTGGGGAACGATCTATCTTTCCCGGCTGAATAGTCACCGCATTGCGGCCTGTCTTGATTCCCTCTCGCTGCTCTAATGGTGCTGTCATTTGGCAAAATGAAATATGATCCCAATCAGGATTAAGGGGATGACTAAACCCTAGTTGCTCATTGGCGGCCTTAGTAATCTTAATGCCCATCTCGGCGATATCTCGAGCTTCATCTGCAATCAATGAAAACCCCAAATCAACCCCGTCAACTAATACAAAACTATCCCCACCATAGGCTATATCGACTGTAAGTGTTCCTAGTCCTGTCACTTCCAACGTTGCGCCCAATCGTTCACAAAATGCGGGCACATTACGAATTGATACTCGCTCTACTTTTCCGTTTTGGCACTGCGCTGTAGCTACCACTATGCCACCCGGTGCCTCTAGTGTGACAACGGTCTCCGGTTCTGTCATTGGTAGAATGCCGGTTTCAAGCAACACGGTAGCAACGCAAATGGAGTTTGAACCGGACATCGGCGGTGTATCTTCAGGTTCCATTATAATCCAGGCCGCGTCCGCATCTGGATGCTTCGGTGGCACCAATAGGTTTACATGTCGAAATACTCCGCCACGCGGCTCATTAAGAACCAAGTTACGTAATACCTGATCTTCCGCAATCCAGCGGGATTGTTCCCAGATAGTTTCTCCAGGTGGTGGCATTACACCACCAACGATTACATCACCTACTTCACCTTCAGCGTGACAGCCAACAATTTGAATAAGTTTTGACGAGCGCATGTCGATCTCCTATGGTTTATCAGACACCCATACTTAGCCAACACTGAATGTCGGCTAGCAATGAATGCATGGAATTAAAATTTGATGCGCTCCCGCGTCTATCAATCATTGTGTTTCTTGCAATTCACTGCAACCAAAAAACGTCATACCCGCCAAGACACCCGCCAGTGCGCCAGGAGATGAATCTTCGATCGCTAAACAACGCGAAGGATGGATGCTCATTTTCTCAGCCGCCAGCAGAAAAACATCGGGAGCAGGTTTACCATGATTCACTTCCAACTAACACACCGTCGCAATCAAAAATAAGAATGATCAAAGTATGCTGACGATAGAATGCGCTAATACATGGACATAGGGCTGGTTTTTAGTTGTAATGCAATTGGTGGAGATTTTACGTTGTGTATTGCTCTCGTGCTACCGATAACCAACGATTAAAGGTACTCCATGATAACGGCATATGTGTATTGTTTCTCATGTGGCACACGTTAACATCACCAGAAAGCACCGAATGATACAAACGTTTTTTCCTAAATGATTCAATGAACCACACCTTACCCATAATAGATATTGAAAACATCTATTCAGATAACGATTTCCAGCTAGATGCGCTAGCCCGGGAGTTCTTTACGATATACAGCACCTATGGGTTCGGATATATCGTCAACCACGGTATTGAATCATCGCTACTTAAAAACTTGTTCGATCAATCCGCCAAATTTCATGCCCTGCCATCCAAGCAAAAAATGGAGATTGTACTTAATTCGTTACACCGTGGATTTATACCCATCAATACTTCAACGGATCGAAATACACCTTTAGCGAAGATAGATAAACCCAATCAAAGTGAATCATTCATCATCATGCGTGAAGATTCTAAAGATGATACTGAATTCCGAAACGGCAGCTACTTGGCGGGTCCTAATCAATGGCCGTGCAACTTGCCCGGTTTCAGAAAAATCGTCATGGAATACAACAATGCTATACGGCGCCTTGCCGAACGATTGATGAATATATTTGCACGTACAATGGAGACTGAATACGAATCCCTAAAGATAAGTCAATTCTCGCCTGCCACCACCTGGCTACGCCTTTTGCGCTATCCAACCACACCTGCTCAACGAGCAGATGACTTATTTGGCTCCGCCCCTCATTGCGACTTTGGTTGTATCACTTTATTAGCACAAGATGAAAATTCCGGGCTACAGGTCCGCGCCCCAGATGGCCAGTGGATTGATGCTCCGCCTCTCCCCAATACTCTGGTACTAAATGTTGGAAACATGCTTCACCGTTTAAGTAATGGAAAACTACTGTCGACCCCCCACCGGGTGATAAATTTATCTGGCAAACAACGTTTCTCATGCGCCTTTTTCTATGATCCTAACGTAAAGGCGATAATTAAGCCCTTATCAAGTTGTGTTGATAATGATAATCCTCGACAATTCCCCGATGATTTGGTGTTCGCTGACTATTTAAGGCATGAACTGTCATCAAGCTACGATACCCATTCCACTAAGACTTAGATAAGCCAGAGAATATGGATTCGAATCAATGTCGACTCCATATTTCAGCACATAACCCTTAATCTTCCCATGACGCAATCAACCCAACAACTTCTCAAAACACTAGGCATACAACACCCGATTATTCTGGCACCAATGGCCGGGGCCACAAATGCTGACATTGTTGCCAAGGTAAGTAACGCTGGGGGCTTAGGTAGTTTTGGCGCCGCTAGCACTAAGCCAGAGCAACTACGAGTGTTAATAAGGGACATTCGCGAACGTACAGATTTACCCTTCAATATTAATCTGTTTAGTGGCTCAACAGAAAAATACGACCACTCAGTTGCAGCAGGGGATGCTATTTCACAACGTTATCGAGATTGGCACACAGAGCTTGAGTTAGATAACACTCCGGAACCAATCGCTCTATTTGGCCCGGCAGAAGAACAGCTTGATGTTCTCATCAGTGAGAAGGTCCCCGTTATCAGTTTTCACTTTGGTGTTGATCAACCCGCACTTAAACGGGCACAACAATCTGGTGCAACCGTATTATGCTCGGCTACATCGGTATGCGAAGCGGTATTTCTCGAAAAACAGGGCGTTGATATTGTTATCGCCCAAGGTGCTGAGGCAGGTGGTCATCGCGGAACGTTCATCGGTGACTATCGTGATTCTCTTATTGGCACATTTGCACTAGTGCCGCAGATTGTGGACGCTGTAAATTGTCCAGTAATTGCCGCTGGTGGCATTATGGATGCTAGGGGAATTGTTGCTGCTCTAACCCTTGGAGCAAGTGCCGCGCAAATGGGTACGGCATTTTTAGGATGCACAGAGTCTAAAATTCCTACTGCTTGGGTAAAGTCACTTAAAAATGCTGAAGCCGATCAAATTGCTGTCACTGAGGTCATTTCCGGAAAGCCAGCTAGAGGAATTAAAAATCGTTTTATTGATGAGCTGGAAACAATTAACGATGGTCTACTTCCCTATCCAGCGCACTACTCTTTGTCGCGGCTGATACGCGCAAAAGCAGCGAAAGAGAACGATGCTGATTTTTTGGCAATGTGGTCAGGGCAGGGCGTTGGGCTTTTCAAAGAAACGACTGTGGAAAGCCTTATGCAAGAGCTTCTGACAAACAGCGAAACTTTACTAGGACATAGAGAATTGGCTGCGGTTTTTCGTAAATCGATTTAGAAATTACGTTAATCGACACGTCACTCAAATAGCCGAGAACAAACTATCCGTGACCAAGACCTTTACTTTCATAGCGCTATTAGTACTCGCCATATATCTTGTTTTAGGTATTATTTTATATATCAAACAACGTAGTTTTGTTTTTATTACGCCTCCGGAAACACAAGATTCACAGTTAGATTCATTCCGCTTTGCGTCTGACGATGCTGTTCTGAAAATCTGGCGTCTCAATACTGGAAACGATAATGCCATTATTTACTTTGGCGGCAATGCTGAAGACCCTTGGTATAACCATGAGGCATTTGAGGCCATTTTCCCCAACCATACGGTGTATTTAGTGAACTATCGTGGATACGGCGGAAGTACAGGTGCCCCATCGGAAACTGGTTTGTATAGTGATGCACTGCAAATATTTGATTCACTACAAAATACCCATGACGAAATTTCTATAATTGGCCGATCCTTGGGCAGCGCTCTGGCGACACGGGTCGCAGCTACACGCGATGTTGCTCGTGTAGCACTTATTACACCCTTTGACAGCCTGGAACAAATCGCAAAAGGCCAATACCCGTTCTACCCTATTAAGCTCATGCTTAAGGACAAGTTCCCTTCTATTAAGAACGCAGCCAACATTAAGGCACCTACACTAATTATCATGGCAGAGGACGACAACGTCGTTCCCAAGAAAAATACTGAACGCCTGATAGCCGAGTTTGGGCCCATACAATTAGAAATCGAAACCATTAAAGCGGTTAATCACAATACAATCGCCCGAGATCTGCGCTACACAGATTTGCTTCGCTCATTCATCTTTTAGCTAATTGATATTACAAATATCAACCATATTTGTATGGTTCAAACACACAACTTCGGTACGAAACTTCATGATTAGTTTTAATAGATAATTATTATTCAAATTTCTTGTACCTATATTTATTCTATTACTTAGCATAATAATCGTCGAAGTTGTTTTACAAATATTAATTCCAAAGCACAGTTTCTCAACTGAGCTTAATGTAAATGTAAGAGTTGGCAAACATTTTGTTGCCGACTCTGAACTTGGATATCGTCCTACTTTTTCAATGAATAATGAGAAGTCACGATACCGTGGAGACTTTGGCACACTTAAAAACAATTATAAGGCAGACGCAAAAACCAATCGGACAAAGCTACTCTTTGTTGGCGATTCCGTCACTCACAGGGCAAAAATAGTCAACGCCCTTAAACAGAGATTAGGAGAATCTAATTTCGAATTCTGGAACGCAGGAGTAGAAGGCTATAACACTGAACAAGAACTGATACTGTATAAAAAATGGAATCATAAAATAGAAGCCGATCGAGTCATCCTGACATTACATCACAACGATTATCAATCTATGAAGATCTATCTTTATGATAAAAATAATAAGTTAGTTTCAACCCGGTCTGACAAAGATTTCCCAATCCAATCAATGGTCAATACCGATTTAAGAATTCTCCAATTGATTCAACGTATCAAGTTTCATCAGGCTCCAAAATTAACCAAAGTCGCACGAATTCGAAAAGTTAAGCAACACTTAAAGGAATTCAAGGAAATCCTTATACGAAGTAATACTAAATTTACCGTTCTAGTCTTACCTCTTTTACATGCCAATAGCACTGAAGAACAGATTAGTCGGAAATGGCAACACTCTGCCTCACTAAAACTATTAAACGAGCTCTCAATAGAGTACGTTGATTTAAAACCCGCACTTAGAAAAGCACATTCGCATAATATTGATGTTCAACAAAAACCTGGCGACACTTGGCATCCAAGTGATGCCGTATCTGAATACTTTGCTGATGCGATACTAAAGCACCTGATATTTTAGTGATAATTTCGAACTTTTTTCTTCGATAACTAGGGCGAATTCAACTCGTAAGTGCAACTCATGAAGAAAGTGAGAGGGTAAGCTGAGATAATAATCGCTTTTCCTCTCGCCAAAGATGAGAAGCAACATGAATCACTATACCCAACTTACCCAAGAACAA
>CAJQKF010000012.1 GCA_905478855.1 uncultured Gammaproteobacteria bacterium | reverse complement strand
TTGATTAATAAAAATAACCATCGTATTGGATCGCTTGATATTAGCGGTTAACTTACGCAATGCTTGAGACATTAATCGGGCCTGAAGTCCTACATGAGTATCTCCCATATCACCTTCAATTTCAGCTTTTGGAGTTAATGCTGCTACAGAATCGATTACGATGACATCAAGGGCCGCGGACCGAACCAGCATATCAACGATTTCCAAAGCTTGTTCACCTGTATCCGGTTGGGAAACTAATAAATCATCTACATTAACCCCTAACCGTCCAGCATATTGAGGGTCGAGTGCGTGCTCAGCATCCACGAACGCTGCGGTTCCACCGCTCTTCTGAGCTTCAGCAATCACCTGCAGTGTCAGAGTTGTTTTACCGGACGATTCTGGCCCGTAAATCTCCACTACCCTTCCCTTTGGCAACCCTCCTATACCCAATGCGATGTCCAGTCCAAGAGAACCCGTTGAGACGACGTCGATATCCTTGGCTGCGCTAGAATCACCCAAACGCATAACAGATCCCTTGCCAAACTGACGCTCAATCTGCCCGAGCGCAGCCTGTAATGCCTTTTGTTTATTATCGTCCACTATTTTCTCCAAAAGTTAAATAATTCGAATACCAATGCATATTTTAAACCCTGACGGCTTTGACATAAACACTTATCATGGATTTATTTCCAGTATACCGAGTAATGCAGATTCTATAGCCAGTGCACGTATATTTCCTCGGTCACCTGCAAAATTAAATTTTTTCACTACCACTTGGCTACGTGTCTGCCAACTCATAAACACGGTTCCGACAGGTTTCCGAGCAGAGCCGCCGTCGGGTCCTGCAATGCCTGTAATGGATACTGCGAGTCGATCACCCAGAGTATTCTGTAAGGCGCCCGCAGTCATGGACATCGCAACCTCTTTACTTACCGCACCTTTATCTTCTATAAGAGACATAGGCACATTGACCATTTCTGATTTTGCCTGATTCGAATACGTTATCCAACTGCGGTCAAACCAGCGAGAACTACCTGCACGAGAGGTGACTGCGGCCGCAAGTCCGCCACCAGTGCACGATTCGACGGTTATGAGCATGCAATTTTTGCTCAATAATTTTTCTTCCACCGTCTTTAATAGAATATTCAGATCATCCATCTAAAAAACCGTCTGTAATTTATTAAACTCTTTCTTACCGATTATAAGAGAATCAGGAGAAGATAGCGTAGTGCTATGACTAGCCCCGGTTCCCGTCGAAAAAATAACGAGTTCCCCTAGTTTACCCAAAACCATTTTGTTCAACAGGTTTCGAATATCCGGTTTCTTGATACTTTCGATCGCATCGACCATATGCTGCCGACTCTCAAATGTGTTCTCACCACGGTCAATTTCTCGCCAGTATCGTTTTGTTCGCTCGTCGAGGTACGCTTCGCGCTCCAATATTTCAGATGTTAACGCTAGCTTTGCCTGATCGATTACTTTGTCATCTAGCGAGTCAAATGCCGTTAAGTAACCGAGCAGAAAGTCTCGCATAGATTTCTCGAGGTTCTCATGAGACGTGCTCACAGACTGGACCATTAGCCAAAACCCAGGTACTTCCATTAATGGCAGTGCTGAGCTTTGAACAATATAACCCAGCTTTTGTTCGGTCCGAAGCTCCGCATAGAAATTCGCGGCCATCAGTTGGTCAAGCATATAGAAAGTCGCCCGTTCACGACGGGTTCTAGTTTCACCCTGAAAATATAAACCGGAGACGGAGTCTGGATGTTCAGTTCGAATTTCTTGTCTCTGTTGTTTGACTATCGGCAGTCGGAAAACTGATTTACGAGCAACTTCTTGCGCAGCCATATCTGACAGCAAATACGATTCAATATCGGTAGTAAGGTCATCTGTTTGAGTAAGTGTTCGATTACCATGGGATAAGACCACTATATTCCCTTTACTGGTAAATTCATCAACAAACAGACTAATGTCATCGACATATATTGATTCTAAGGCCTGCAGCCGCTCAACGGGCGACCAAGCAACTTCCAACAACAACCGCCTTAACTCAGACACTGCCTTAGCAGACGGTGAAGCCTGCATCTGATTTTCATAACTTTGCCTGAACCCTTGCTTTACACGATCAAAAACTACATCTTGAATTTTCGAAAGTTTTAGTTCGGTAAGAATACGTCGTAACAATTCTGGTTGTTTATCTGTATAACCTGAAATGCGAATACTAAACCCACGCTGATGAGGATAAATTTCATAACCAAGACCAGCCAGATAGGCGGGGTAACTCCACTCCCCTAGTTGTTCTTCAACCAATGCAGTATACAAGCTAGCGAGAACCGCATATTTTGCACTCTGATTAGCTATGGATGAACGGAAACTCAAATATAAATTTGCCCTAGGGGCTTTATATTCCGTGTCAGTATGATGCCAAACCTCGAGCAGGTTATTTTGTTTTATTAAAGTTGGTATGGTTTGGTTCGATTTATAACTTAAAAAATCCAAGTTTTCTGGGACAAACGGGTTTTTCTCCGGCAATCCAATAGCAGAATTCCAGTCAGAATTTCTCCAGGACTCAAGCCACGCCTCTGGCACTTTAGATATTCCATACTCGGTTTCGAACCATTGGGTGGTATGTTTAGTTTCGACTTCCTGATCAACTATTGTCACAATGAGGTTATTTGGATGTAGTTTATCTAGATAACTTTTTATCTTTTTAACATCGTATTTTTTCATATAATACGGCGCCTCTAATGTCTCATGCCAAGCATAGTCATGTAAATTTGAAGCTATTGTTTGGACCAGAGAAAGTGGTGCATATTCAGGCCGATAGCGAAAACCAATTTCGGCGAGTTTCTGCATTTCATCGTGCCGCCATTTTTGCACTCCGTGTGCTTTAATTTGAGCAATTAAAGCAAATAATTGAGCACCAATCGTTTCTATTTGTTCCAAACCGGCAGGAGTAAGACTGACCGCAACAGTAAATTCCCCCTGCACACTATCCATATTCGAAAACCCGGCGCTTAATCCGTGCGCCCAACCCATATTTTTTAAATAGGATAAAAGCGACCCCGGGCTTTCATCACCAATCATACTAGAAATCATAAGCATAGGCTTACTTTCATGATGAACAGTGACACTCGGAATGGGAAAAGTAAACGTTACCTGTCGCCGCTCTTTGATTGGGCGAATTTGCAAAAAGGCAGGTAAGTCACCCTTACGGTATAAAGGTGCTTTAGATACGAAACGTTTAGCATTATTATTTTTAATCGCAGAAAATTTCCCCCTAACTAAATTCTCTAGTTCATCCAGCGATTCCGTGCCAATAACTGCCAACTTCATCACACTAGCTGAATAATGATTATTGTAGAAGTTTACAAGCTCCTTACGAATATCTGAATCAGATCGGTCTCCCAACGTTGATAAGTTTCCAACTGCGAACTTGCTTCTGGGATGAGATGGATTATAGAGCTGGCGTCGAGCAGCTAATGAGCGACGTCCTTCGTCTCGTGATCGTGCAGAAAACTCAGAATTCACAATTACTCGTTCTTGTTTTATTAGATCGTCATTGAATAACGGGGCAATAAAAAACTGAGAAAATCGGTCGAGTGCCGGTTCAAAATGTTCCGGAATAATTTTGAAGAAGTAATTTGTGTGGTCATAGGATGTATAGGCATTGTGACTTCCCCCGTTATTACGAACAAATTCCTGATACTCACCCGAGTTAGGGTACTTTTGCGTGCCAAGGAACAACATATGTTCCAGAAAATGTGCCATTCCAGCCCGGTCATCTGGATCGCTGCCATGCCCAACGGCTACGTCGAGGGATGCAGCGGCAGTTTGTGCGTCTGGATCCGATACTAGGACGACCTCCAGGTTGTTTTCTAATTTCAAGTAACGATAGTCGCGAAGATCATTAACGTTAGTAATCATCTCGTCATTCGCCATACTAAGCAGCGGCATCAAAACAATTGCAGCCAGAGCGAAAGGTTTTAAAAGAAAAATTTGTGTCATAAGTTTGCGCAGTAAATTGGATAAAGCGAGTTTAGTACGAACGGTTGCACAACACTGTGACAAGCTGTCAATTATTTTGGTGACAAAATAAGTAGTTTGATGATTTCAGTCCACGAAAATAATACTGCGGTAACGATTCGAAGTGACGCAACTCGGGTTAGAACTATCAAGCGCAAATGGATGTTTCTTTATACGTGGCGTCCCCAAGGGGGTTACTCCGGGCTTCCTGCCCTGCGCCCTTTGGGCTGTCTCGCAACGCTCGACGTGAAAGGGCGTCATATCTATCTAATTTAATTACATTAAATAGTATATTGCCCTGTAAATAATATATTGCCCTGTTTTCTGCCCTATATTGTTTCCCGACTATATAAGTAGCTACCGTGAGTATATCTAATCTACGCAAAGGACGCAGGTTCAATTCCCGCCGCCTCCACCATTTATCTTTTATTTATCAAAGACTTAGATAGCCCCTAACGGGGCTCTTTCCCCTACAATACCCCTCAGATACCCCTGCTATATCCCCGTTATATCCCAGAACTGGGTCACTGTTTGACGTCCCTTTAACGATCCAACCCTAAGGGCATGAACTATTTATTCCTGTATCCCAGTTCATTCATCATGAACCCATGGTGTTTCCAAAAGACTCGATGTTGCTCATCACTCATTTCCTTTCGCCAATATTCCTTGCGGCCACGCCTGAAAAACTTCGGGTTTTGTGCGTGAAGTCGAGCAAAACTGGGAATCCTTATTGCGGGCTGAATGGTTTTGTCGATTGATACTCCCAACTTTTCCAAGCAGGTTCCCATGGTGGTAAGGGGTTGTTCGATAAGTTGATCAAAATAAATGAGCTGACACCCAGCTTGATCTACGTTAAACCAGCTCTCATAGAAATTCGACCAATTCGAACAAAACGAATCATCCGGATCTATTGCGCGATCGAGCAAAACGGAAAATGGTTCGCTCCATCCCCAGAACATTCGTTGATAATGCACATGGGATATCAACGCATCCCGGCCGTCTCTGACCAAAATAATGGCAGGGCGATTGTCAAACCGGTTTTCATGGGTTTTAGTGAAAACAACCCGGTTGTTCTGGTTTTCATTAAGGTCACGAGTGAGCGGGCAATCCAAGGGTGCTTCAAGTTTTGAATCTGAAGGGGTGTCGAATGCAAAGATCTTTTTTAGCAAAAGCCGTGCGAATGTATTGCCGGACCTGGGATAGGAGGCAAGCCAATATTGGATCCTTTTGTTATCTTTCATCGGTTTTTGTTTAAGTAAAAGCCGTTAGTTTATGCCCCGATTCACTACTGATGTGATGGATGCCGCGCTATGACGGCGTCACCGGAGAAGGTGCGCTAGGGAAAGAGGCGGTAAACTGCCCCCTTTCGTAAACGAACAGGAGACTTCCATCACATCAGTAGTGGCCCCGATTATAGATTCTGGCAGCGCTGGCCGGACAATTATTTCGCGTAGACTCGGCCAACTACGGTACTTCCATTGACTGCCGATTGCAATTACTATAAACGTCCTCCGCTTCGTTTTATTCAGTGCCAAAACTCGGTTACGAACAAAGCGTACGTTTTATTTATCGAATCAGGGTCAGTAAATTCCCAATGGATTTTTTATACGTCATTTCATCAGATAGGCTTGATGAGGGCTGCTTTGAACGGTTTAGCTGTTGCCTTAAGTCTCTGTCGGCTCAAACGATTGCCGTTGATATACGCGCCTGTATTGCTGATTACTCTACCACCAGTGTTCTCCCGCGCCTGGATATTCCTCAGGATCTTAATGTCGACTATTTTCATCGCCCACTGGAAACGCCCTTCAATAAACCGTTTTGCATTAATTACGGATACAAACATTTTGAGTGCAGACGCAATAACCTGTTTTTCTTTTCCGATATTGATCTTGTTTATCCGGAACAATATGCAGAGCGTCTGGTTAATAAGTACGGCACACTCTCGGAAATGTTATGCGTAACTGGTCTGCAGTTTTATCAGCAACCAAAACAACAACTGTATAGCGCAGATTACACCGAGGTTCGAAATACCATCCAGGATGACATTCGTTATGAAGGTGGTTGTTTAATGATATCTACTCCGCTGTTTGAAAAACTCAGCGGTTACGACGAGAGTTATTTCGGATGGGGTGGGGAGGATGATGACTTTTTCATGCGTGCGGGTCGCGCGGGATTGTTTATCGTCGACGAATCCCAGGAAATGGTGCATATGTACCACCCGGGGGATCGGCGCAAACAATCCGCGAATACCGAACGATTGAATCGTCGACGCAGGAGTCGATCAGACTGGTTCAAACCCGGAGTATATGGCGAGTGGAAACATCGCCCTATCGCCAGCGATCGTAAACAGGCTGTGTTGGAAACCGGGCTTGCGATACGCGCCCCATTCTGTGTTGCGATGGTTGGTCCGGATGGAACGAGAGTACGTAAATTGACTACCGGCATTGAGTACGAACTGTCTCAGCCCGCCCTTGCAATGTGGCTACTGGCGGATGGAAAGCTGGGAAGAGACGGGGTCATTGATGTCTACCGGGCACAATTTGGGTTAAGTCTGGAACAAGCTACCGAACAGGCAAATTTCCATCTTGATGCGATGGAGTCTTACGGACTGCTTTTAATAGAAGCCTATGATGAAGGACGTGAACTGGTGCAGGTCGATATTATGAATCGGGAAGATCTGCCTTCCGGGCAGCTAAACCTAATATTATGGATTCTTAGTCATCATTTCGATATTGTTCTGACGCCGGGAGCTCATTGGGATGCTGACATCACCATTTTCTACGATAACGGATCAACACCGGTGCCTAAAGGCATAACTAACAGTCGGGGAATGAGTATTGTTTGGACGCATAATTACAAATATCCGGTTCGAGAGTTTCCGGATTTTGATCTGGTGTTGAGCAATAGCCTGATTTCCCAGGAACATCGACAAAAGGCCATGCGAATTCCTGCCTGGATGAGCAGTTTTAGCTGGGAACCAAAGGCCAATTCGGATTCGTCGTTACCCGTTGGTGTATTGACCGGCAAACAAATTTCGCGAGCAAAAACTATCGAGGCGATTTCGCTTTCTCGCGGCCACTCAGATCCACTGACGACCCCACCGTTGATCGAACTGTTTGGCCAGGTGGAAAACATTGATGCTTACGGAACCGATTTGACACCAGCGCAACGGCTTGAAATTTACAAATCCTGTCAGTTTGTTCTAATTGAGGAATCCGTGCCAAGTGGTGGGGTGAGTGAAGATCTGGTTTTAGCCATTCTCGGTGGGGCCATTCCAGTTTATCGGGGAGATCCGGTTGCCAATTTCGAGATTAACTCAAAGCGTTTTCTCCACCTGCTTGCGGGTAATGAGTCAGAGATGAGAATTAAGCTGGCCAAAATTAAGGATAACCCCGAAAGTATTGAGTCGATGCTGCAAGAGCCACTTTTTTATAATAAGGTTCTACCGCCAACGCTATTGCCCAAATATGTTGCCACTGAAATGCATCGGGTCTGGGAAAAATTAAAAGACCGCTAATGGCAAGTTCAGGTGCTGGCTAACCGTTTGTTGTTTTCCAGCATCACTTTGACCTGTGCAGTTAGTCCCGGCTTTTTGAGCAACTTGTTGTATATAGTTGTCGCTGTTTGACGGTCACCAAGTTGCTGGCAACAGATAGCGTATTCCGCTGGTAGCAGAATATCATATAGCTCGTGGTCAACGGGCTCGAAAACTTCTGGTTTTTCAATCGTTAACGCTACTTCTGCCAGTTGTCGTGCGACACCAAACTCCCCTGCCAGTCTGTGTAGCCTCACAAGTCGATAAAGTGGTTCTGCACGTCGTGGATCGAGTTCGAAAGCCTTCTGATACTGACCGACAATTTCAGCATTCTGCCCACCCAGGCGTTCATTAACCAGTGCGATCTGATAGGTCGCATACCAACGGTGATACGGGGTTTTATCAATTTTCAGGCACTGCTCATAAACTTCCAGCGCTTCATGTAGTTTGCTGGTATTGGTTAATGCATTGGCCAATAAAAAGCGGTATCGGTCATTTTGGGGGTTTTTGGCCAGTGCTGCTTTCAGATCCCGAACTTCCTGTTCGTTCCGGTCTGTAATTTGTGACCGGCCACCATCCCCAAGAGAAAAAACTGT
This sequence comes from uncultured Gammaproteobacteria bacterium, assembly GCA_905478855.1. Classification (GTDB taxonomy): domain Bacteria; phylum Pseudomonadota; class Gammaproteobacteria; order Arenicellales; family CAJQKF01; genus CAJQKF01. The sequence continues at coordinate 8,013 of CAJQKF010000012.1, read as the reverse complement.
GGCTTTCTCAAGCCAGTTAATACTGGTAGCGCTATCACAGGCAGGGCGTTCATGAATCACACCTTCGTAGCGCCACCCAAGTGTCGAGCGCATCAAATATCCCCGGGCAAACACCAGTGGTCCGAGGCGAGTTTTAATGGCGTATATGTCATTTAAAAAATCTGGCCATGCAAAATCATCGTCCAGTAACAGAATTTCGTCCGCATCAATCGTAAGCGTGAAATCTGACATTTCCTGTGCCAACGCCATGGCCTCGCTACGATTGTGACCAAAGTCTACCCACGGACGTTCTTCGATTCGACCTGGAAGCGGCGACATAACTTTCCGAATAACTTCGACTGTGTCGTCCGTTGAGCCGGTATCAACAATTAGCCAGTTGTCGATCAATGGTTTGACCGAGGCCAGACATCGCTGAATAACTCTGGATTCGTCTTTTACAATCATGCACAGGCAGATTGTGGTCCCGACTGGTTTACCTATCCGGGTATTATCAGTAGATTGAAAAATCATTGTTTATTTGATTTACTTATATGTTATAGAGTGCATGACATTTGTCGACACATAGTCAGTCAATGTGATCGAGTTTTAAATCATCAGTATGTAGGGGTTTGAGTGGTGGAAGAGAAGAATCCAAATAATGAGAAATCTGTCGAAGAACTCTCGAACGGGAAAGTAGATGATCGACGGGATACTGTAAAGAGAATTCTCGCATTAAGTACCGTCGCAGGCACAGCACAGTGGTCGCGCCCCGTAATCGAATCAGTGGTCTTACCTGCCCATGCCCAGACAACTGGGGAGGAAGACGAAGATCCGGGGCCACTTCTGAGCACCCTTTATTCCGTGGATTTAAGTCTTGATGCATCGCGCACGGATGACGTGCAGATCACCGGCGAAATTTCAGCAAATATCGTTCGCCGTGAGTCTCCTTCCTCGTCGGGAGGACTATTTGATGGTTTGGTGGGTACCGCAATAGCGGCACCCAATGTCGACGACGCGATTGCAAACCAGCAAATCGATCTACTGGTTACTCTTCAAGTGAATCGCCTTTTCGAATACTACTGGTGGGAGACCCAACCTTCAGTCCCGTGGCCTTTGCCGGATGCCGACGGCGATCACGGCCCAATGGATTATGAAACAGGTGAAGAAACGGTTCGAATCGAAACAAAACAGGTTACGCCAAATGCTGATGGTACCTGGTTTGCCGAATTCTCCAATGTGACCACATTCAATCAAACGACCAGAAACTTCCCACCCGAAGTCAATTACCACACTAATTTTGTAACTGCCAATAACACGCCCCAGGCTAATTCGCGAACGTACCTGGTATTCAATGCATTTCCACTGGACGTGAGTGTTGCTTTTCTTGATCAACCGGATGTTCCCGCGGCAAGTGGAGACACATTTAATCCGTACGTCTCGCCGTTGTCATTCGGTGCATTGATCTAATTTCACCGGTTACAGGTGCAAATCCTCTATGTGATCGACGCCGATGGGCTCGATCCGGATTGTTTTGAGCGACTGACTGTATGTCTTGGGTCTCTGGCACAACAGACGATTGCTGCCAGGATTACCATTTGTCTTGCGGATTATTCCGCAAATAGTGTCGAGCCCAATTTGAGGATTCCGGAAAATCTGAGTTTTCGATATTTCCACCGCCCTTTGCTCGAACGGTTTAACAAACCGTTTTGCATAAATTACGCATTTAAATACTTTGAACTCAACAAAAACGATCATTTCTTCTTGTCAGATATTGATCTGATTTACCCCACTGACTTTGTCGAATATGTAACTGAAAAGTACCGTCACATCGATGACATTTGCGTTACAGGTATGACGTTTTATCAGGACCAAGACGATAGCTTGTATGTCGCCGACTACGATCAGGCCAGAGATGCTATTTATCTCGACAGGCGTTATCGTGGTGGTGCGTTAATGATATCAAGTGCGTTGTTTACTGAATTACAAGGATACGATGAGCGCTACTTCGGTTGGGGTAAAGAGGACGATGACTTCATCATGCGTTGTGGAGACCGTGGTGTGTTTGTCGTTGATGAATCGATTGAATTCGTTCATATGTATCATCCAGACAAAAGTATTCTGCCCACAATTAACACAGAGTTGTTTCTTAAGCGACGACTCCAGCGAGACAAGTGGCATTTACCACGTCCATGGGGGGATTGGGATCATCGGCCTGTATTAACAGAAGAATATCAGTGGCAGTTCGTTGCGGCCTATCCTTATCAGTCGCCGATGGCCCATGTTGTTGTAAATGGTGATGTTCTGCAGGTCAGTAACTTCGAGTATCCAGAACCGATGAAACTGGATGAACTGGGCGGAAGCATTTGGGCACTATGTGATGGTCAGAATCGCTTTGAGTTAATGCTTGAAAAACTGGAAAAGCAATTTGATATGGATACCGATATTCTTGCGCACATCTCCAAAACGATATTAAATCAACTAAGTGCGAGAAAACTGATAACGTTCTCCATTGAACCACAGATACGTCCGACTTTACGAATTGGGTTTGCATCCAGCGAGCATAATCAAACAGATCGATTCAACCTGATTCGATCATTGGAAAAACATGCCGAGGTTTGGGATGTAACGGCTGACGCAACCGAAATTCCGGATATTCTTGTTCACCTTGATGGGGCGTTTGAGGCGAACTCCAGGGCAACGAAGTCGTCTACATTAAATGTATACTGGAATGCTTCTCTGGATCAAAAAGAGCTTCGAGAAGATATGGATTTATTCGTTACAGCCGATGTCGTACCTCCGTACCAAAGGCAGTCGGCATTGCGTGTACCAGGCTGGTTACGGCTGTTTAACTGGTATGCAGATTATCGAACCGAGTTGGAGTCGAGCCTATTGACGATTCCGGATGCTGATCCCGAAAGAAAACGCGGGTACATAGCAATAGCGGGCGGTGTACCAGGTTTACTTACTAACGAACTTATGGGCAAGTTTTCACTCTATGGACAAGTGTCTACGCAGCCTGCAATGGATTCTGGGCGAATTGAACGATTCGAACGTTTTTTCGATACCGTCTTTGTAATAATAGATGAGCCGAATTGTGCCCCGGGACACGTATGCGACGATTTTGTGCTCGCGCTGATTGCCGGGGCAATACCGGTGTATCGTGGCGACCCGCTATTGCATCTCGACTTTAATTCCGCACGATGGATACCGTTGGATGCCGTAGGCGATGTTAGAAATAATCCTCTCATACAAAACCTGGTGCAATCTGAAAAATGTTACGCCGATTTTCTAAAACAACCTTTTTTTAATGCCAAAACGTTACCAAGTCGATTAAGGTATCACGCACTAGGCGAAAAGGTTTTTGCTGCCTGTAGAGAAAAATTCGTGCGAGCAAACACTGAGAGTCAAGGCTATTGAACAGGTTACAGGTTTTCACAAACTGATTATTTTTGCGGGCGTTACCGCCCACAAATTAAATACTGGTTGTTGACAAGTTTCACGAATCAACCTGACGGTTACAAAGTGAGAGTATGTTTGAACGATTGAAACAACTACTCTTCCATTTTCCAGATAAAAACCAGCAACCGTTCTCTGCCAGTGTCGAAATTCGATGTTCCAGGTCTCGTGACGCGAGGGGATGTTTCAGATACACATCCGTATTATTTTGTGGAATACGCTGGACAAGATGGTGAGGCAGTATTCCAACACGCAGATTGTACGCATCACTAAACCCTGGAATAGTTTGTCTACTGCATAAAAACTTGCCATCATCGGTTTTATCCAGAAAGTGACTGACTTTGCGCAAGTGGTAAACTCCTTGTGAAACGATCCACCCAAAATCGCTATTCGACAGCACCCTGTTAAGTCCAACCTGATCATCGCCGGATATGGTTGAAGCAGTTGCTATGTCTTCGAATAATTTTCCGACACTGTTACTGGCTTTTACATAAAAGAATCCACAGCAAGCAACAAACCCCAACTTTCTGGCGGTTTCGAGAGGATAATTTGTTCCACTTGAAAACAACAAGTCGTAATCTTCACGTAGCAACAAATCTTCAATAGGGTTTTGCAACCAAACAGCGTCTACATCCGAGTGAATAAAGTCACATTCGGCATATGCCAAATACTGAAACACATGCAGTCTCAACTCCCACAACCGGGTCAGCCATGGCAACTCCAGTCCACGATTAGTGTCATCCAGAAACATCGCTACCGTCGGTAGATTTTTTTCATTCAAGAACTGAAAAGTCTCAACATCCAGAGCGACAATAAGATAATTCTCAACCGAAACACGTTCGATAGCCACGATCCAGTTGAGGGTTATCTCAAGGTAACTTATGTCAGAGAAGGCAATTACCAATGGAGTGTCCAGGCACGCAGAATGAAGAACAAAATCATCCAGTGATTTAAAGCAATCTTCTGATTCGAATAGCATAAGTCCGCCTCATCTTTGGCTTGCCAGTTACTTGCAGGAGTTTTATAAACCGTAACAATACTACGTGCTAAAAAGGTTTTGCAATTTGGATGCTTGAATATTTTCGGTTAAGACCAAGGAATGACATAGTCTAAGTAGAGTAACTGGGCACCATCATCAATACGCCCACCATCAGCAACACTCGACCCCTCACCATAATCCGGTGAAGTCCATTCCATATCCTGCGCATACTCAAGCACAGAACTGATTGTGGAACCATCACCACCCTGGTTGTTATCACCAACAATCAAGTTAACCGTTTGATCGCTCTTGATAAAAGAACGTACAATTTGACTTCAGAATCTGTGACTGCATTTCCTCACCTAAAGCCATTACATCACTTATACCGAACCGTAGGATCCGCCACCAACCAAACTCTCTCACCAATCTGCACAACCAGATTAGCCGGTAACCGGTCAGCCTTCTTATCCAGCAGAAAGTAAGTCTGCCGATCCCCGTTAGTCAGCCCAATATATTCGACCTGAACGGAAATCTCCGCAGGACCAAATAGCCTCAACTCTCCCTGCGGAACCCCCTTGGCAGTCAATACCACCGGCACCCCACCCCTGGATTCGCTGATGGGCTTCCACAGGTTGCCGCCACCCCACGAGCTATTAGGCTTTGGAACCGTAGAGACAGATTCTTCTGTAGCTGGATGTGAGGTTTCTGGTGGAGTGGCAATGTCCGGCTGGTTCTTAAGATCCGTCTGGTTTTTAGGCTCCGGCTGATCAAGTTCCGGCACCTTCGAGCGCTGCTTCGTAATAGCACCAGTCAGATCAGGAAACTGCACATCCCCCTCCCCCGTCTTAACCTGCTCAGCCGTAGGCTGGGTCACACCGAGTATGCCGGCATCATGGGTATAAATATGGACTTCGGCAGTACTGCCCTGCTCCACTAGCACCCGAATAGGACTACATCCAGCCAGGGTTACCACTAAGAATACGAGTAAGACCTTCATCGATTACCCCCGTGAAATAAGATTCAAATTAACAACATGGGCCACCAGACCACCGGGGTCCGGCGTCTTCTCAAACTCTCCATAGCCCGAGCATTCCCACACCTGACTCACCCAGGTGCTACATACTTGAGATACCGGCGTGGAGGTGTTGAACACCTGAGCCAACCAAACCGTGAAAAGTGACCAATAACTGTATGCCGGGTTTTCGGAACGAGTTCGCCCTATATGCTCATGCACAAGAAATTCATTGACGGACGAAGGCTTTCGTCCAAGGTAGACGTCTCCCATAGACTGGCCAAGCCACTGACTGGCGGGTGTGATACGAAAGCCAATTCCTTCCTGCATTTCCGCTATTTCGAGCCGCCCGAATTCGTTCCAGAACAGCATGGCGACATGGTTGAATGATTCCGCGGTGAAAACCCGGATTAACACGGAGATCAGGTTTCGGTTTTTGCAAAACAGTAAATCGCCGTTCTTTATGTTTTTCCTTACCTCAGAGTATTTCACTTCGTCGCGGCCTCCAGTCAATATGAAAATGTGTACCCTCGTCCAGCACAAACCAGTCTGGCCCAAGGTGTTTCTTGAGACGGGCCCGGAGATCGGATCGAGCGGCCCCGTTGATCTGTTTTCCCGAGTCGGGTGTGGTCCAGGTACGAATATCGATCGCAGTCCCGAGATAATGCCTGCTAGTTCTGGAATGTTTGCCATCCGTGCAACTGGTGATCACCAGTTCATATCCCAGATTTCGTCTGCACCATTCGTCGACCAGGAACAAATTCGGAAGAATAGTTGGGTGAATCCCAGCTACGGATACTCGGGTTGATTTCAGTCTCATTTAATCTCGCGTAGGGCTTTGTAAATCTGCACCGACCATTCCAGGCTTTTCACTCCACCGATCCCAGCCAAACCCCCAATAAATACGATTTGCCAGAACTCCATACCCTGCAGCATACCGAATGCCAGTAACGTAACCGCGCATACAGATGCCAGGCAGAGTTCACCAAAGAACACCCGCCAATCAATCGGTCGTTGGTCCGTCAGTGTTCGGCCCAACGTGCCAAGTCCCATGGCGGTCAAAATCCATGCAATCGCTTTCCACAGCTCGGTATCCGACAGTGCCGTCGTCTCATCCGTCATTTCTTTTAGACCCAAATATTAGTTGAGAGGAACCGCCGCGATTGCGGCATCGATCTCGGACTCAGTGGTGATGGTTCCGGCCTTGATGTCTACAGTGAGATCGTAGACCGCGAGGAATAATCGTTCCTCGGCATCCACTGCCGCCTGCCCTTTTGTTTTCTGTTCGCTATTGCCACGTCGCCGGGCGTTTGTTGTCCGGACCTTCGCCCTGTTTGTTTTAATGCGGATATGGATCAGATCATCAGCCGGGTCGGCGATCGGTTGATCGGTTTCCGGATCCTTGATCAGTGCGCCATGGCGTAGTGCGCGTTCCTCGGTGTATTCGATCAGGTCTGATTCCCGTTTTGCTGCCATCGCAACCGGTTCCACCGCACGAATTTCAGTATCCGTGGGTTTGGGTTCCAGTCGATTCCATGAATCGATGTAGATGCCCTGTCCATCATCACGCAGGGTGTACTCACCGCGTTCGTGGGCACCGGGATACAGGTACTCCAGTACGTGATACGCATTTTTTGAGATCATGACGCTACGTTCTCCTGTATGGACCAGTAACTGTATGATTGAGCAGATATATTGATCCGACTACCCGTATCTGCCGATTTACCATACATGGCTAACGTGTCGCCTTCGGATACGGTTAGCTTGTATGATGTTGCCTGGCACCTGTCACTAACCCAATAAGAGCCTGCCGGCTTAGGGGTGGTAATGGCTGATCCATTGTGGAACAGGGTTAACCACCCACTACCGCCGTTGTCATATTCGTGGCTGATATGACACCTACAGCTCACAATGAGTGATTTACCATCTAACGAAGATGGACATGTCCACACGTTGCTGGACATGTCATCCGTTTGTGTATCCCAAGTGATAAGCGTTTGGACGTTTGCACCAGATACGTTTTGTGAGGATGCCTTCGTTGTTAGGATGCCATACCCACCACTTGCTTCTGATCCGTTGATGGCAGACAGAACAGATTCGTGTCGATTGGATACCAGCATGTTCTTTATTTTGGAGTCACGCTGATGATTGCATTTACGTCATCGTTCGCCGAACTGGTGAACTCGATCTTGTCGCCTGAGATCAGGTCGAACTGGCCAAGGTCCAGACCGTCATTAACGGGTATTACTTTGTCATCAAGATACCCTTCGGTGATTGCGTCGGTCGTTGAATACAAACGAACGGATACCACGCCGTCGGCGGCGTCTTCGGTGCCGATTCTGACATGGACGATTTCTGGGCCACTCGCGGTGTATGCCTGCCAGCTTGAAGTTAGATTAATAATTTTGATCATGGTTTTACCTGTCTACCGGCTTTAAGGTCCGTGGCAACCCGTAGAGCACTGTATCCCGTCAGCATAAGTTGGACTAAATAGTCTGATCAAAGTCGTTACCGTAGAACTTTTCTAGAGGTACAATTGATGAGACGAAGCAAAGCCGAATGGCAAGCGTTAGTGTTGGAGCAGCAA
>CAJQKF010000011.1 GCA_905478855.1 uncultured Gammaproteobacteria bacterium | reverse complement strand
TGCACCTTTGGTAATAGCAACAGATTCGCCGAACCTGTCAGCAGAAAGCGACCCGGTGTTCTGCGCTGATCAACAGCAGCCTTGATCGCTGGTAATAATTCAGGTGCTCGCTGCACCTCATCTAAAACCACTTGTTCTGGCAAGCCCTGAATAAACCCCGTAGGGTCTTGTTGCGCAGTGTTCAGTAGTGTGCTGTCGTCAAAGCTGATGTAGGAATAATTAGGGCAGTATTCCCTGGCTAATGTGCTTTTACCCACCTGGCGAGGCCCGAGTAAGCAGACGACTGGAGTATCGCTTAGTGCTTCCAGCAGCAGTGGGGCGATAACTCTTGGGAATAATGATTTAGCCATAGCGTCCAGATGCTGGTTATGTTGTCGTCTGATTGACTGCTATAGTACCGTCTAATTGCCTAACTTAAAAGGGCGCTAGGTAAAATGCTTAAATTTTTACGTGTCGATCACATCGACATATCAGGCCGTTATGTCGATACAATTGAAAAACATCGATATGTTAGGATTTGTTGGTACTGAAAGAAAAGGGACTGACAAGATTATGTATACATATTTTGATTTTCTAACCCTATTTTTGCGTTATGGTTAGAAAATATAGTTTTGAGGTGCCTGTATCCGTCTAATTGACTGCTACTCTCTCGTCCAATTGCTTGCTTCAAATATCGTATCATTGAGAAGCTGGGAGCTAGCTTCTCAAAAATGACAATTTTTGATCAAGACAACAACAGTATTCTCATATTTTATGAAATTTTAGTGGTGAATTATTGAGCTGTTGAGAGACACAGAGAAATAGGGTTCGCGCAGCTAAATGGTCAGGTTTTTGTGTAACACTTAAAGTAACATTGTTGTTTTTTATTATTAAATAAATAAGGTAAAACATATAGTTAGATATTTAAATCAAGTCCTCTCCTACTTCGCTCCTGTTGACACCACATCAGCACCATCACGCACCGCTTCGAGATAGTCAGCCCAGCTCTGCATCACTGTGGTCCTCTCAGATAAATAGATCGACCGGTTATAAGCTCTAGAAGTGGCTGTGCCCGTTAGATGAGCCAACTGAGCTTCAATGACCTCTGGTTTCCAGTCCTGCTCATGTAAGATAGTGGATGCCGTAGCTCTGAACCCATGAGCCGACATCACATCAGCAGAATAGCCGAGTTTTCTCAGCAGGTTGGTCATGACGTTTTTAGATAGTGGCTTGCCAGAATCGCGCTCATTGGGGAATACATACGATGAATAACCTGTTATCTCTTGAACTGTCTGTAAGTGCTCGATGACTTGATCAGCCAAGGGAACCAGATGCTCCCTACCGCGCTACATATCTTCAGCAGGAATGACTAGTATCTTTTGATCAAAATCGATGTAATCCCACCGAAGGTTTCTAATTTCTCCATTTCGGTGGAGAACCAATCGAACGCATATAAACCTCACATTAGTTTTTCCATACTAATGCTTTTTTTATACTACGCTTGGATTATGGTTACTATCGACGCCTGGGATCTAACGAACCGTCACATAGGTAACTTGTTCACTTGCATGCATAAATATAAGAGACACAGGGAAGATTAAATCCTTTTTTAGAGGCTCCTTTAATCCGATTAACATAACATGCAAGCCACCTGGCTCAAAGATAGTCGTTGTATCTTGCGCTAGATCAACATGTTCTACTTTTCTCATCTTCATCACTCCGTCCACGTGTTGATGACTATGGATCTCCACCCGTTCGGCAATCGGCGAACTCGCCGAAATTAATTTGTCTTGTCGAGTCGAATTATTTTCTATGGTCAAGTAAGCGACGCCATTTTTTGCAACCGCCGGAAGAGCCTGAGACCATGACTTTGAAACCAATAATCCGTCGAGTCCCACAGTTTCATTAGCTGCGTCGGCAATTAACGGCAAAAATGGAAAAAGAAAAGCAATTAGTATGCGAATGGAGTTCATGGAAAAATGATGAATAGATTAAATTTGTGCGTTGCAACTTTGGAGTTGGTCGAATAGGGCGAAATTTTTATAACATTCAACTGGAGACTCACGTAATAACGCAAGTATAAAAAAACCCCGCGCAAAGCGCAGGGTTTTTAAGGGAGAATTACCGGTTGGTAATTACATCATACCGCCCATTCCGCCCATTCCACCCATGCCGCCCATATCAGGCATTGCAGGTGCAGATGACTTGTCATCTGGTGCTTCAGCAACCATCGCTTCTGTAGTAATCATCAGACCAGCAATCGAAGCCGCGTTCTGAAGTGCAGTGCGAGTCACTTTAGTCGGATCAAGAATACCCATTGCGATCATATCGCCGTAAGTACCGTTGCCCGCATTGTAACCGTAGTTACCTTCGCCATTTCGGACTTCGTTCAAAATTACAGATGCATCTTCACCTGCATTTGATACGATTTGACGCAATGGCTCTTCCAAAGAACGACGTACGATGGCGATACCCATGTTTTGATCATGGTTATCGGCAGTAAGATCGGCAATCGCCGCAATCGCACGCACAAGAGCTGTTCCACCACCAGGGACAACGCCTTCTTCTACCGCAGCACGGGTAGCATGAAGTGCATCTTCAACACGGGCTTTTTTCTCTTTCATCTCAACTTCGGTCGCTGCACCAACTTTTATTACAGCTACACCACCGGCAAGTTTAGCAACACGTTCTTGCATTTTTTCCTTGTCGTATTCTGAAGTTGCTTCTTCGATTTGTGCGCGAATTTGATTAACACGAGCTTCGATTTCGTCTTTAGCACCGGCGCCATCAATAACAGTTGTGTTTTCTTTAGAAATTTGAACACGCTTCGCAGTACCCAGATCATCCAGGGTAGTTGTTTCAAGGCTCATACCAACTTCTTCGGAAACTACCTGACCACCAGTCAGAATAGCAATATCCTGTAACATGGCTTTACGACGATCACCGAAACCAGGTGCTTTAACAGCAGCAACTTTAACGATTCCGCGAATATTATTAACAACTAGAGTTGCGAGTGCTTCGCCGTCTACGTCTTCAGCGATAACCATTAATGGTCGGCTTGATTTTGCGACTGCTTCCAAAACTGGCAATAAATCACGAATATTCGAGATTTTCTTGTCATAAATAAGAATAAACGGACTTTCTAAATCAGCGGTCATTGTATCCTGCTGATTTACGAAGTAAGGAGAGAGGTAACCGCGATCAAACTGCATACCTTCCACTACGTCCAACTCGTTATCAAGACCGGAGCCTTCTTCAACGGTTATTACGCCTTCTTTACCCACTTTTTCCATTGATTCTGCAATGATATTTCCAACGGAATCATCAGAGTTTGCAGATACTGTTCCAACCTGAGCAATTTCTTTGTGGTCAGTACAAGGCTTGGAAATCTCGTGCAATCGTGCAGTGGCAACTTTTACCGCTTTATCAATTCCACGTTTCAGATCCATTGGGTTCATGCCGGCAGCAACTGACTTAAGACCTTCGCGTACAACAGCCTGAGCTAATACGGTGGCAGTTGTTGTGCCGTCACCTGCAACATCAGAAGTTTTTGAAGCAACTTCTTTCAGCATTTGAGCACCCATATTTTCGAACTTATCTTTTAGTTCGATCTCTTTCGCTACAGATACACCGTCTTTAGTTACGGTCGGTGCGCCAAAAGATTTGTCGAGTACTACGTTTCGACCTTTCGGGCCGAGTGTTACTTTTACTGCATCGGCAAGTAAATTTACGCCGCGCAAGATGGAAGAACGTGAATGTTCACCAAATTTTACTTCTTTAGCTGACATTTTCGAATGTCCTCAAAAATGAATAGATTCTGGGAATAAAACCGAGATAAAACCCGGTTTCACTAACGCTTATAGGATGATTAGCCTTCGACCACACCCATGATGTCGTCTTCACGCATCATGAGTAGTTCTTCGCCATCAACCTTAACTTCTGTACCTGAATACTTGCCAAACAGTACTTTGTCACCAACTTTGACATCAAGCGGACGAACATCGCCGTTCTCTTGAATTTTGCCATTGCCAGCAGCAAGAATTTCACCTTGCATAGGTTTTTCTTGGGCACTATCTGGGATCACAATGCCACCAGGGCTTTTGCGCTCATCTTCCACGCGACGGACTACGACGCGATCGTGAAGCGGACGAATATTCATTCGTACTCTCCTTAAATTAGTTAAGTTGTTAATAAAAAGGGTTTTACTCTATAGGCTGAGAAGCTGTTAGCACTCGACCCAAGTGAGTGCTAATAATAGGGTCGGAAAATCGAAAGTCAACCCAGCAAGCACAAGAATTGTTAAAAATACCGCTAATTAGCAAATTTTCAAGTCAATCGTCTACTCGACGATATTCTCCTTCGATGGTACCTTTGTGAGATGTGGGACGTTGAGGCCCCGCACCATGCACACCGACACCACTACTAAGACTGTGCTTAACCAGTAAAGTCGCAATCGTCCTCCTAATCGAAGGTGTTAACAATGCAAAGCCGATGGCATCAGTGAAAAAACCAGGGGTAAGGAGAACTGCACCCGCAACAAGAAGAAATAACCCTTCAATCAGCTCCAGTGCCGGCAACTGCCCGTTGGCCATACTCGTTTGCACACGTGTCAATGCGGCAAATCCCTGCACTCGCACTAATAAAGCGCCGATAATAGCGGTTAAGACTACAAGAAAAATCGTCCAGACAGCACCTATTGCTGACCCTACTTCAATCAAAAAATAAATCTCAACGAACGGAACAATGAGAAATACTAAAAATAAATAGCGGAAAGAGTTCATTTGATTACCAGATAATAAGTTTAATCTACCCCGAAAAGGCGCGCTGACCGATATAATAGTGACTTCTATAGGAGAATGTGCTTTTTTCAAAAACGTCGGAACTACCACAAGCTCGTAACGTCAAATAGTTTGCCGTGAAAATTATTTGCTGCAACAACAGGAATTAAACTGAAAGTGGAATTATGCGTCATATTACTACGTTTATTATTTGGGTTCTGACTAGCAGTATTGCAAGTCTAGCTATTGCACAAGACTCCGAATTAGTTGAACCGGATATTGCGTTCCAATTAGATTCGCAGGTCATAAGTTCGTCAAAACTGGAATTCACCTGGACAATCCGCGATGACTATTACATGTATCGGGACAAATTTGTCTTCCAGCCAGAAGATAACACCCAAATCCTAGATATCCACTATTCGCCCTCAAAGAGCAAACAGGATCCGACTTTTGGCAACGTTGAGATTTATGAGGAACAGGCAAGCATTACGCTTACCGTTAAATCCGAAACGAATAACATCCGTATCACAGCTATCGGCCAAGGTTGTAATGAGCCCGTGGGTGTCTGTTATCCCCCGATAGCAAAAAGTCTTGATCTAATTATTCCTGCAGCTCATGCACAAGAACCATTAGCCAAAGCTCTATTGCCCCGCAGCAGCGCACTCCCGGGCGACAGCTCAGACGCTGTGGATGAACTGCGAAGCTTGCTTGGTGACGTCGGCATTCAGCCTGAGTTTCTTGCAGAAGACGAGGCCTTTCAGTTAAACGTAAATGCGGATCGATCGGGAGAGTCTTTTTCGGCCGAATTTACGATTGCCAACGGTTATTATTTGTATCAAGACAAAATTAAATTCAACATCCTTTCAGGTAACGCACAATTACGCGAGTTTGATTTTCCGCCTGGGATTCCGAAACACGATGAAAACTTTGGTGATGTAACCGTTTATACTGAAAGTTTTCAAACCATTATACCAATCGCGCGCCGCTCACCTGACTCTGGTTCATTAAAAATATTAGCTAAATATCAGGGTTGTGCAGAGAAAGGGATTTGCTATCCACCCACTGAAAAAGAGTTCACACTAAACCTTCCCGGCCTAGTCGGTACCGCTTTAGCAAACGACCACACCCAGAGCCGAACAGATAAAGCTCCCTCCGCAGAGGCACAACCATCAGTCGACACCGGACTATTAGGCTATCTTATCGCTGCTTTTGGTATTGGGATTGCTCTAACTTTCACACCCTGCGTTTTACCAATGATTCCCATCCTGTCTAGCATTATTGTCGGTCAGGGTGAACGTGCATCGCAGATGAAGGGCGGCATTCTGTCCATTCTATATGTAATTGGAACATCCATAACTTATGCCATTATTGGCTGGGTTGCTGGTGAAACAGGTGACCAGTTACAGTCCTATTTTCAAAACATTTGGGCGCTAGGAACACTTAGTGTCATCTTTGTCCTTATGGCACTATCCATGTTCGGACTGTATAGCATACAAATGCCCTCTTTCATCCAAAGCCGGGTTCAGAGCAAGAGTGCAAATATCGGCGGTGGCACCGCAAGCATGGTGCTTATTCTGGGAATAATGTCGGCTTTAGTCGTAGGCGCATGTGTATCCCCCCTGCTCATTTCACTTTTATCCATCGCTATTGTGGAAGGTGATCCGGTATTAGGCGCGTCAATGATGGTATCCATGTCTCTAGGCATGGGCGTATTCTTAATCGCTATAGGTTTCGGCGCGGGTTTTATTCTGCCTAGAGCCGGAGCTTGGATGAATCGCATCAATTACGTTTTCGGCGTATTGCTGCTAGCGGTGGCAATTTACATTCTAAGTGCCATTCCTTCAATACCCGTGCTACTCTTGTGGGCAGTGCTACTCATTGTGACGAGCGTGTATCTTGGAGCCACACAAAGCCTGCCGGAAAATGCAAAAGGCTGGCAATATTTTCAGAAAGGCATGGCTACGATTTTATTACTGTGGGGCGTGCTCGCCTTAATCGGCGGAATTAATGGGCAGCGAGATATTTTACAACCAATATCACTGTCAGCTTTGTCAAACATAAGCAATACAAATTCTGGCGCTCAAAGTGATAACAACACCCATGCTAGTTTATTCACACAAATACACACCAATGAAGATCTGGATGAAGCACTAGACAAAGCCGCTTTGAGCAATAAATATTTAATGCTCGATTTTTATGCCGACTGGTGCACGGATTGCATACGAATGGAAAAAACCACTTTTGCCGACAACGCTGTTATGAAGATATTTGATCAGCAATTTCTTCTTGTACAAGTTGACTTAACAGATCCGAAAGATGAAAACACCAAAGCAATTAAGAAGCGACTTGGCGTGTATGGTCCACCCGCTATGCTTTTCTTCAAAAACGGCAAGGATGAAATAAAAGATATGCGTCTATATGGCTATCGAAATGCTCAAGATTTTTTAAAAATTATTAAGCAAATTTAAAAAAACCTTATAAAACCTAAATTTTTGAATCAGCAAACTGTGAATAAAGGCAAATCATTACAAATTAGCGCATTTATAGCTCTTGGCATATTGAGTTTGACTGCCGGCATCTGGCTTTCCCAAACGAAACATAGCGTGCAAGAAAATGATCCTGCAACGCCGTTGCAGGATTTTGCGTTTGAAGATTCAACCGGTAATGTCCGCAATTTGAATGATTGGGATGGTAAACCACTACTTATTAACTTCTGGGCGACATGGTGCGTACCGTGCCGTGAGGAGTTACCACTATTTATCTCAGCACAAGATACTCATTCAGAGACTGATTTACAGGTTCTCGCTATCGCCATAGATGACCTTGCTTCCGTGCAAAAATTCATGTCAGAAATGCCATTTAATTTTCCATCGCTGATCGCCCAGGTCGGCGGCATGGAAATGATGGCCCTATACGGGAACACCGGCGCATTACCCTTTACCTTAGCCGTAGATAAAAATCATCAAATCATTGCAAAAAAACTCGGAAAAGTATCTAAAGAAGATCTGGATAATTTCGTGGATCGGTTATTGTAGCGAAACCGATAACCAAAAAATTTTTTCTTGCCCGGGAGTCATTTAATTTCCGAACCAATAAAAAAGGGAATCCTAAATGAATCCCCTTTTTTATAATTTCCAGAAAAGATTCTAAAACGGCAATCCATGACCATGCATTGTCATGGACATGAGTAGAGGTATCGATAATATAGTATTTGTGCGGGATGCTATTAATCCAACTTTCTTAGCTTGCGCCTTATCAGCATCAGTGGCTTCTACCATACCTAATAATTTCTTCTGATTCGGCCAAATCAAAACCCATACATTAAACAGCATAATAGTACCTAACCATGCACCTAGACCAATCATGTGCAGACCATCAGTGAATGTAAACGCTGCTACAAACCCTGAACCATCACCACCATGAAGATATTCTAGTGCCCACGCGCCACTGATCCATGTCGCTAACGCCGCCCATCGAAAATAAAATAATGCCCGCGGAGCAACGTACTTATTTATGGCAGCTGGTCCTGGACCACCTTCGTCCGCAGCAGCGGCGTTAACAGCAGGCACCTGAACCAGATTAAAGTAGTACAGTAATCCAACCCAGGCGATACCAACCACAACATGTATCCAAACAACAATTTCCCAAGGATTAAAGCCAGTTGGTCCGTACATTAATGCAAACAGTATAGACAGCAGAATACCAGCACCAATAGTCATAGGTATGCTCTGAAAAAATTTCATCTTTTGATTCTCCGCATAAAATTTCAGTTCAACTAGTCTAATAATTAAATCAGCGTTAGCGTTTTGGCAATTCGAGTAATGTAAGCCAAAACTCATTCTACACCACGATCTTCGCATGCGTAAGCACAAAATTTTGACGCCGTCAAAATAAATTATCTACATATTTTAAAAAGTATGCCGCATTGTTCACTATTTACAGTAAATCAAAGATTAACAAAACTCGCCAAAGAAAAAAGTTAACCTATAAACTTCCCACTATAAGATCGGACAATTTCGCCAAAAATCAGGAAAAAATAGCTAAAAATGCTTTGTTCCTGCATTTCTCACCAAACAGTAAATACATTATGTCTTATTTTTGTTAGACTACCTGCCGCTCAAAGTTTCAATATATCCGATGAGCGTAAGGAAATGAAAACGAGTAAATTACACTCCTTCTAAAACATACATAAAATCGTAGAACTCCCGGCAATCTGCGGGTAAATGGGATAATTAAATGAAACAACTTATCGCTTTTATGTCCGCAAAAAACCAAAGAGATTGGCATAAATCTAAGCGTGTAAGGGCGCGTCAGTCTAACTACGACCTGATAACGCTCTATAACGAAAGAATCCATCAAAACCAAGCTTTAAAAACTAGATTTTGCATGAAAAATGATGTGAAAGCATTTACCACAAAGACTCTTTTTTCACTTATATTAGTCATTAAAAACATATGTTGGAACATTGCGGTTGGTAATCTGGAAATGCCGTGTAATTTTCTAAACTGGAACGAGGTTAACTAAAAAGCTACGATGGACATACGTAAGGTAAAAAAATTAATTGAGTTGCTTGAAGACTCCCAACTTTCGGAGCTGGAAATTACCGAAGGTGAAGAATCAATTCGATTAAGTCGAGCTGCTCCTATTGCAACAATGCACACTTCATTCCCCCAAAGCTATGCACCACCAGCTGCGCCTTTAGCGACAACTGTTGCTGCCCCCCCTGCACCGGAAGTCGACGAAGATTTAGGACTGAGGGTAGTTTCGCCTATGGTCGGAACCTACTACGCTTCCTCCAGTCCGGAGTTGGGTCCGTTCGTTTCTGTGGGTTCACGGGTTGAGGTTGGCGAAACACTCTGCATAATTGAAGCGATGAAAATTTTCAATCAAATAGAAGCAGAGGTGGCGGGAACAGTAACACGAATACTTAAATCCAGCGGCGAACCTGTTGAATTTGATGAAACCCTATTTATTATCGAATAAGAGAGGCGCAACATTGTTCGATAAACTGGTTATCGCCAATCGTGGCGAAATAGCACTAAGAATTTTGCGAGCCTGCAAGGAGTTAGGTGTGCGCACAGTAGCGCTTCATTCAACCGCCGACCGGGATGCCAAGTACGTAAGACTTGCAGATGAATCTGTTTGCATCGGTCCCGCAGCTGCAAGCGAAAGCTACCTCAACATACCCGCAGTAATTGCCGCGGCTGAAGTTACAGACGCTACCGCAATCCACCCAGGGTATGGGTTCTTAGCCGAAAATGCTGATTTTGCTGAGCGGGTTGAACAAAGCGGCTTTATTTTCGTTGGACCCAAAGCTGATACCATTCGTTTAATGGGAGATAAGATTTCCGCCATTAAAGCAATGAAAGAAGCAGGCGTACCTTGCGTCCCTGGTTCTGATGGTCCACTTACGGACGACAATGATAAAATTCTGGATATTGCTGCCAAAATTGGCTACCCCGTTATTATAAAAGCGACCGGTGGTGGTGGCGGAAAGGGAATGCGCGTAGTTCACACCGAAGCCGCGCTTTTAACCGCTGTTCGTCTCACCCGTAGCGAAGCCCGCGCAGCATTCAACAACGATGTTGTTTACATGGAAAAATTCCTGGAGACTCCTCGTCACGTCGAATATCAGGTTCTGGCAGATACCCATGGAAACGCGATTCACCTTGGAGATCGTGATTGCTCAATGCAACGACGCCACCAGAAAGTAATCGAAGAAGCCCCGGCTCCGGGAATAAGCGAAGAAGTACGTAATCGAATTGGTGCCAGATGCGCAGAAGCCTGTCGACTAATTGGTTATTGTGGTGCGGGAACATTTGAGTTTCTGTACGAGAACGATGAGTTTTACTTTATTGAAATGAACACTCGGGTTCAGGTTGAACATCCTGTAACCGAGCTCGTCACTAATGTCGATATCGTTAAAGAACAAATAAAGATAGCTAATGGAAATGTTCTATCATTTAAACAATCCGACATTAGCATTCAGGGCCATGCTGTAGAGTGCCGAATTAACGCTGAAGACTCGGAGACTTTTTTACCATCTCCCGGGCGAATTTCCCAATATCATCAACCAGGTGGGCCGGGCGTGCGAGTAGATTCGCATATTTTTAACAACTATGTAGTACCACCATACTACGACTCCATGATTGCCAAGGTAATCACCCATGGAGCGACTCGGAGTGAAGCCCTTGTGCGAATGTCAGGCGCTCTTCAGGAAATGGTAATTGACGGGATTAAAACGAATATCGCCCTACAACAACGACTTATTAATGATGCGGCGTTTAAACAGAATCCTATGGACATCCATTATTTGGAATCGTTACTCAGCAATAAATGAATTGGCAGCAGCTAAGCTTCGTAATGCCGGGAGAAATATCCGGCGCGGCAACAGAATTTCTTGAATCCCTTGATAGTCAGGCGGTAACGAGCAAACCCGTTGACAGCGATGATGAATTTGATCTTGCAGAACCAACTATTCGCACATGGAAAAATACGCAACTAGTTGCATTGTTTGATGAGAACCAGAATCTGTCAGAAGTATATGATGGACTGTTCAACATTTTCGGACTTACAAAAACAGATATCGATTTTTGCATTATCGAAAATCAAGATTGGGAACGAGTATGGCTCAAGAGCTTTAAGCCTATCCGTGTCAATGACGAGCTTTGGATCTGTCCAAGCTGGTGCGATATTCCGGAGACAGCGTCAACTGTTATAACGCTAGATCCGGGCCTTGCCTTTGGCACAGGTACTCATCCAACCACCTTTTTATGCCTTCAGACATTAGCCAATAATTCCTTGCAACATAGAACAGTGCTCGACGTTGGTTGCGGTTCTGGCATCCTTGCCATAGGCGCTCTAAAACTGGGTGCATCTCATGCGGTAGCTACAGATATTGACCCAAAGGCCATTACTGCCACAAGAAACAATGCGACAACCAATCAGGTAGATAACGAGTTAAAGGTGCTTAATGCTGACGAAGCCGAAATACTCATTTTCAGAGACAAACAACAGTTTGATATCGTTGTCGCCAACATTTTAGCCGACGCACTAGTCAACTTAAAGCCGATGCTGTTAAGCGCTTTACGACCTAATGGTACTTTATTACTCTCAGGTATACTCGATCATCAATCATCTCTCATTCTTAAATCTTTTTCAGAGTTAACCTTTGAAACGTTTCAACAGGATGAATGGATAGCTTTAATGGGAACTAGAAACTGACATGTATACTCAATGTCCAAAGTGTCTGACCATCTTCGAGGTTAGTGAAGAAATTTTGGCCATTAAAGAAGGTCTAGTGCGTTGTGGTGACTGCGAAAATGTATTTAACGCAACGTGGAACCTTGTCAACGATCCGGATAGCACTGATTCCAATCAAATAGCTGAAGATAGTCCTATTCAAGAAGATAATTTGTCTGAGGACGCAACCACAGAGGATCTGGTAGATTTAGCTTTAAATATTGAAGCGGTAGAAAGTATCAATTCTCAACACTCAATCCCATCAGAGTTCGATGATCCAGAAGACGCTCCATTTGAAAATCCACTGGTGACTGCAAATAGGGAAGACACAGTAAGCAATACAAATATCAACACAAATACCGAACACGGGGGCTTAAATAACACTAACACAGCGCCCGAAGACGATGAGATAAGCGACGAAGATATACGTCGAACGTTAAAACTCGATGAGAAACTGGAGTATGAGCCGGATATTTCGGCAAGCGTAGATCCAGATCAAACTCAGTCCCGTCGAATTCGATATAATCGAAACCGAAACGAGAAACAATCTCAACTCGAAGAAACTCAATCGGTACCAGACAAAGACAATTTTCCGGACAATAATATACGCGTATCTATTGATTCTGATCGCCAACAAACCAGTAAAAAGCGTATTGAACCTCGATTGGGTCCGCTTACAAACGATCTATCTGTCAATATCGATGACGCGCTCCGACCATCAGTTCATATTGTGCAAAACACTTCACCGAAGTCGCGTTTTCTGAACAGAAAGCCGGCAATAAAGCCAAACACTGCATCGGCTTCGCGCCCCGATACAGCTCGCCTCAGACGCAAGGACCCCAATGCACATTGGGTATCGATTCCAGATAACAATGGACAAAACGTAAATGTGGTTTGGGCAATTGGCGTATTACTAGTGCTTGTATTTAGCATCGTTCAAATTCGCTTCCTGCTTATCGACGACCTATTCGCCATTCCCGAAGCACGGCCTTACGCCAACCTGTTCTGCGAATTCACCGGATGCAAACCTCCGCTTCGAATAGACCCAGCAAGCATAAATATTGCACAAACTCGTGTGGATCTGCATCCGGAAGTACCTGGAGCACTTCGTCTAAAGATAAACCTTATTAACAAGGCCAGTTATCCTCAACCCTATCCTCCACTTCAGGTAACCCTAAGTGATAAAGACGGCAGAATTGTTGGTCGTCGTACCTATCGCTCAAACGATTACCAAACAAACGATGATGGTGAAAAGTTACTGGATCCGGGCATTTTGGCAATAGCCACCTTAAATCTGGCACACCCGAACGAAAACGCCGTCGGTTTTGAGACTATTCTGGTCCATTAGGGTTAAACGTTGAAGATCGGAAATTATCATTTTGACAATCCTGTCTGGCTTGCACCTATGGCAGGTATAACTGATCAACCTTTCCGTAATTTATGCCGTGAACTTGGCGCAGGTCATGCCGTATCGGAAATGATTAGCAGTGATCTTTCGCTAGTAAATACTCGAAAGACTCGTTTACGAATGAATCATAATGGCGAATCTGCACCTATCCACGTGCAAATAGCCGGATCCGATCCTGAGCAAATGGCCCGCGCAGCAAAATTTAATGTAAAACATGGTGCACAGATCATTGATATCAACATGGGTTGTCCTGCAAAGAAGGTATGCAATAAACTCGCCGGTTCATCACTTCTGCAAGACGAGCATCTTGTGCAGGAAATTCTTGAAGCTGTAGTCGACTCCGTAGATGTTCCAGTAACACTTAAAACCCGCACCGGTTGGAGTCTGGACAACCGTAACGCGGTAAAAATAGGTCGAATAGCCGAGGCTGCCGGAATTGCTTGCCTAACTCTTCACGGCAGAACTCGAAATTGTTTCTACAGTGGGGAGGCAGAGTTTGAAACATTCATTCGCCTACGTGATTCTGTATCAATACCGTTAGTTGCAAATGGGGATATTAGTGGGGAATGCAGCGCACAATGGTTGCTCGAAGAAGCAGGAGCAAATGCTGTGATGATTGGCCGTGCAGCGCAAGTTCGACCCTGGTTACCGGGAAACATCGCGAAATATTTATCCAATGCAACACCTATAACTGAGCCCAATAACAATTTTCGATCCGAGATTCTTCTAAGGTTAGTAAGAAGTCTTCACGAGTTTTATGGCCCTGTTGCAGGAACCAGAATGGCACGCAAGCACATCGTATCGCAAATCGAAATATTTCAGCCTGACCGCTCCTCACGGCAAGGTATACTAAAATCTACCGAACCACATGCTCAACTAGAGCTCCTGGAACAGTTTCTAAACACAGCAGAAAACCAAATTGCAGCATGACAGACAAACAACCGATTCCATTAAGTAAATGTGTGGAACACGCACTACAGCAATATTTTGAACAACTCAGTGGAGAGCCGCCCAGAGGGATGTACGATTTAGTAATGACAGAAGTTGAACGTCCCCTACTTGAACGAGTGATGCTCGAAGCAGGCAGTAATCAATCAAAAGCTGCGCGTTATCTGGGAATAAACAGAAACACGTTACGAAGTAAGTTGAGTCGATACAGCCTGTGTCAGGATTCAATTAACCCGGACCATAAATTAGATGACCAATAAAGTAATAAAAATTCGCCGAGCACTTATCAGCGTTTCAGATAAGACTGGAATCGTAGAATTTGCAAAAGTTCTACGTAAATCAGGGGTAGAAATTCTATCGACTGGCGGCACCGCGCGACTTTTGCTCGAGCACAAGATCGACGTAACGGAGGTTTCAGATTACACAGAGTTTCCTGAAATGATGGATGGAAGAGTTAAAACGCTTCATCCCAAGATTCATGGTGGTATTCTCGGTAGACGCGGCATTGATGACGCGAAAATGGAAGAATACAATATTCCACCGATCGATCTAGTAGTGGTGAACCTTTATCCCTTTGAAGAAACTATCGCTAGTAAAGATTGTAGTTTTGAAAACGCTATTGAAAATATCGATATTGGCGGACCAACCTTACTCCGGGCGGCAGCAAAAAATCATGATTCTGTAACCGTTATTGTCGAGGCTTCAGACTATCAAATAGTTGCCAACGAAATTATGAACAACGGCGTAACGGAATCAACCCGACGAGAACTCGCAATAAAAGTATTCGCACATACAACTCGTTACGACGGTAGCATTTCGAACTACTTAAGCAGTCTGGATCAGGATAATAGCCGTCAAATATTTCCATCCACGCTAAATCTTCAGTTCCAACAGAAATCAAGACTCCGATACGGTGAAAACCCTCACCAGCAGGCTGCTTTCTATAGCGATAACTACACGCAAAAAGGCAGTTTATCAGCCGCCATTTCGTTGCAAGGTAAAGAACTCTCGTACAACAATATTGCGGATACTGATGCTGCGCTGGAGTGCGTCAAAAGCTTCACTGAACCTGCATGCGTTATAGTGAAACACGCGAACCCATGCGGTGTTGCAGTCGCAGATTCAATTTTAGACGCATATAATTTAGCTTTTCGAACAGATCCAACTTCCGCTTTTGGTGGCATCATTGCCTTCAATCGACCGTTAGATGCCGTCACGGCGAAGGCAATCGTTGATCAACAATTCGTCGAAGTAATAATCGCTCCTACCGTTAATGACGATGCTCTTCCCGTGCTTGCAACCAAGGCTAATATTCGTGTCCTTCAGGGTGGAAACGGAGTGTTATTTGAAACTGGCTACCCCTACTTTAAACGAGTGAGTGGCGGATTACTTTTGCAAAACATGGATACCGGATTAATTGAACGTGATGACCTTAAAGTCGTTACCAAATTGACGCCCGATGCAAAAACTGTTGAAGATTTATTGTTTGCTTGGCGTGTTGCAAAATTTGTAAAATCAAATGCCATTATCTATGCAAATAACGGCGCTACTATTGGTATTGGTGCCGGACAGATGAGTCGCGTATATTCGGCGAAGATAGCAGCAATAAAAGCGTCAGATGAATCGCTCACAGTATCTGGATCTGTGATGGCATCAGATGCGTTTTTCCCATTTCGCGATGGGATTGATGCCGCCGCTAAAGCAGGAATTCGAGCCGTCATCCAACCCGGCGGTTCAATGCGGGATGAAGAAGTTATCGAGGCTGCCAATGAACATAATATGGCAATGGTATTTACCAGCATGCGACACTTTAGACACTAACTGGAATCCGAAATGAAAATATTAGTTATTGGAAGCGGCGGCCGGGAACATGCACTAGCATGGAAACTTTCTCAATCACCCAATGTGGAACGTGTCTACGTTGCCCCTGGGAATGCGGGCACAGCCCAAGAACCCGGCATAACTAATGTAGATATTGCCATAACCGATTTTGAAGGTCTGGCTAAATTCTGTGACGTTTCGGCAATAGACTTAACTGTAGTTGGACCAGAGGGGCCTCTAGTTAATGGCATCGTAGATTTCTTCCACGACAAAGGACTGCGCTGCTTTGGCCCCAATCAAGCAGCCGCACAGCTAGAAGGATCAAAAGCATTTTCCAAGGCTTTTATGCAACGCCATAATATTCCGACAGGACATTATAAGGTTTTTGAAAGCCTCGATACAGCTCTAACACATATTAACGAAATTGGTGCGCCACTTGTTATTAAAGCAGACGGTCTAGCCGCTGGAAAAGGAGTCTTTTTAGCACACACTATCGCAGAGGCCAAACTGGCTGCAACTGAAATTCTAGGCGAACAAGCTTTTGGTGAAGCGGGTAGTCAAATAATCATTGAAGAATTTCTTTTTGGAGAAGAAGTTTCGTTTATATGCATGGTCGGTAAAGGAGAAGTCATCGCCATGGCGACCTCTCAAGATCACAAGGCACGTGACGAAGGAGACGTTGGCCCCAATACAGGCGGAATGGGCGCGTACTCGCCTGCGCCAATAGTAGATGCTTCCCTGCATCAACGTATCATGCGAGACGTTATAAACCCAACAATTAATGGGCTTAGAGACGAAGGAATCGAGTATTGTGGATTTCTATACGCCGGGTTAATGATTGATAGTGACGGCATACCACAAGTACTCGAATACAACTGTAGGTTCGGTGATCCTGAAACTCAACCCATTATGATGCGTCTTGATTCTGACTTATTGGAATTATGCAATCTTGCATTAGATGGCGGACTTAATCAGACCAACGTAAGATGGAATACAAAATGTGCTCTCGGTGTAGTAATGGCTGCTGATGGATATCCTTTTGGATATGCCACAGGTTTACTCATCGAGTACGATCAAACGACCACTCAATCTGAATGTAAAGTTTTCCACGCAGGAACCCGACTAGAAAATAAAAAGATCGTGACATCAGGAGGACGTGTGCTTTGCGTTACAGCACTGGGAAACACCGTTCAGGAGGCATCACAACGGGCATACAGGGAATGTGAGAAGATCAGATGGGATAATGCCTACTATAGAAAGGATATCGGTCATAAAGCGATTACACGTGAAACAGCAAAATAAGCTTTCTATTCAGTGTTCGATAATTCGAATTATCCAAAAATTTCATGAAAATAGAGTTCCGCAATTACGCCAGGGCAGTATCTGTTCTTAAAAACCAAGGTGTGCTCGCTTATCCAACAGAATCTTGTTTTGGGTTAGGATGTGATCCAATGTCGTCGTCTGCAGTAAAACGTCTTCTAAAAATGAAAAAACGTGCGCAATCTATGGGAGTCATTCTAGTCGCATCCGAGTTAGAGCAACTAATACCGTACCTCGACTCATCTGCAATACTATTGCTAGATAAGCCACTATCCGCTTGGCCGGGTCCAGTAACATGGATATTACCTGCTTCCAAAAACACACCCGATTGGATAACGGGAAGACATAGTGGTGTAGCCGTTCGCATAAGCAACCACCCAGTCGTTAGAAAGCTTTGCAAGCATTTCAAAGGCGCAGTGGTTTCAACAAGTGCAAATCCGCATGGTATGCCTGCGGCACAAAATGCGCTGCAAACAGCCCACTATTTCGGACCGTTAGTCGACTATATACTACCAGGCATAACCGGTGGCGATTCAAAACCATCCAGAATAATGGACGGTAAAACCGGAAATATTATTCGACACTAAGGACTTACATATTATGCAACAACCAACACAAGAAGATATTAATGATGTGATTCAGGCGATGAAGTTGCTACAGGATGAACTTTGTCAAATACTGGAAAAATCCGATCAAAAGCCATTTAGGCAAGAAAGTTGGCAACATGCCAGCGGCGGTGGCGGACGCACCCGAGTAATTGAAAACGGAACAGTATTCGAAAAGGGTGGGGTTAACTTTTCTCATGTATCAGGAACATCCCTACCTGCAGCAGCGAGTGCAAAACGTCCAGAAATAGCCGGACAACCATTTGAGGCTGCAGGTATATCCACCGTCATCCATCCTGATAACCCTTTCATACCAACAGCACATATGAATGTCCGATTATTTTCCGCCGAAATTGAAAACGGTAAAAAACACTGGTGGTTCGGTGGTGGGTTTGATTTAACGCCCTACTATGGGTTTGTTGAGGATGCTGTTAATTGGCATCAAGAAGCAAAATCAGTTTGCGATAAATTTGAACTCGGACGATACAAAAAATATAAAGAATGGTGTGATGAGTATTTCTTTATTCGTCATCGAAACGAAGCAAGAGGTATAGGCGGTATTTTCTTTGATGATCTAAACGAAAAACCATTTACCGATTGTTTCAACTTTATCCAATCTGTTGTAAGAGGTTTCGGGCACGCTTATTCAAGTATTATTGAAACGCGAAAGAATATTTTATTTACTAAAGAGCATAAAGACTTCCAGCGTTTTAGACGAGGTAGATATGTCGAATTTAATCTAGTTTACGATCGCGGAACACTATTCGGTTTACAGTCAAATGGTAGAACTGAGTCTATATTGATGTCTATGCCGCCTGAGGTAAACTGGCTATATAATTACCATCCTAAACCCGGTAGCGAAGAAGCGAAGCTATATGAGCAGTTTCTACCCATCCAAAACTGGATAGACACCCACGTTTAATCCATACGCACCACGAGACTTCAACGTTGCAATTGATTTATAACTTGGTTATTCACACTCTACTGCCCTTCGTGCTTATACGGTTAACAATACGCGCACTAAAGAGCCCAGCCTATTTTTTACGAGTACGCGAACGCTTCGGTTACTACAAGTCACCCCCGGGAACATATAAAATCTGGATACATGCTGTTTCAGTCGGTGAAGTAAATGCAGCAGGACCACTGGCGCGAGAATTGCAACGACTATACCCAAATGAAAAAATCCTTCTTACTACAATGACACCAACAGGCGCCGATCAAGCGCGGATTTCATTTGGGGAGCGTATTGATCATCTTTATCTTCCATACGATTACCCTTTTGCAGTGCGACGATTTATAAATAGGATTCAGCCTAAATTGGCCATAATGATGGAAACAGAAATTTGGCCTAATTTCATTGCAAGATGTCATAAAAAAAACATACCATTGGTTATTGCCAATCTTCGATTATCCGATAGATCTTTTAGACAGTATAAGAAGTTTTCATTTATTAGCAGGCCTGTATTTCGAAAAATTGCCCATTTTGCTGTTCAGACAAATGCTGATTCAAAAAGGATAAGAGCAATCACTAAAAGCCCTAACAATATTACCGTTACAGGGAACATAAAATTTGAAGTCAACCTGCCAGCAAGTTTACTCGAAGTAGCTCAGGTAGTCCGTCGAGAATGGGGGACCAACAGAACAATATTAGTTGCAGGTAGTACTCATGAAGGAGAAGAAGAAATACTACTTCAAGTATTTATAAGACTGAAGAAACACCATGCTGATTTATTATTAGTACTTGTTCCTCGTCACCCCGAGAGATTCGACTCAGTATATAAATTAATAGCTAAATATAAACTGTTATGTAGTCGACGAAGCACAAATCATATTATCAGTGACGCAGGTATTGATGTACATCTAGGCGACACAATGGGAGAACTACCAACCTTCTACGCAGCATCAGATATTGCATTTGTAGGCGGTAGTCTTGTTAAAATCGGTGGTCATAATATTCTTGAGGCCTGTGCTCTAGGAAAGCCAGTTGTGTTCGGTAAATATATGTTTAATTTTCTTGAGATTAGTCGTATGACTCTTGAACAAAATGCCGGAATACAAGTAAATGATATAACAGAACTGGAGAATGAGTTGACACGCTTAATAGATGATCCAAGCTATCGTTATAGCTACGGTGAGGAGGGAATAAAACTAATTAAGAATAACCAAGGCTCCCTATCAAACACCATTAAAGCTATTCAACATTTATTACCTAAAACACGAGTGAATAATTTATAGACTTTATCGTTAGAAAATATAAAATTTATATACTTATGACTTACATATAAAACGCACTGTCAAGATTGACACTTGACTTTTTATCATGTCCAGATATAGTGCGACATGATATAACTTGCCTAACATTTTATCTGTGCTACATGGTAAAGGTGTGAGGCTCAGTTAAGGCAACGTTTTAACACATAACCGTGTACGTTCATCAATACCTCACGCACCTGAAGGTGGAGTAAAGAACTATGGCAGCAAAAAAGAAAGTTTCGAAGAAGGCTACTAAGAAAAAAGTAGCCAAGAAAGCCGCCGCTAAACCAGCAGCGAAAAAAGCCACTAAGAAAAAGGTAGCCAAGAAGGCCGCCGCTAAACCAGCAGCGAAAAAAGCCACTAAGAAAAAGGTAGCCAAGAAAGCCGCTGCTAAACCGGCAGCGAAAAAAGCCACTAAGAAAAAAGTAGCCAAGAAAGCCGCTGCTAAACCGGCAGCGAAAAAAGCCACTAAGAAAAACGTAGCCAAGAAAGCCGCTGCTAAACCGGCAGCGAAAAAAGCTACTAAGAAAAAAGTAGCCAAGAAAGCCGCTGCTAAACCGGTAGCGAAAAAAGCTACTAAGAAAAAAGTAGCCAAGAAAGCCGCTGCTAAACCGGCAGCGAAAAAAGCTACTAAGAAAAAAGTAGCCAAGAAAGCCGCTGCTAAACCGGCAGCGAAAAAAGCGGTTAATAAAAAAGCGAGTAAAAAATAAGCAAGCATTTTCACAAAGGAAAGTCGCTTACTTAAAAGTGATTAAAAAAGGCAGCTCTATAGAGTTGCCTTTTTTCTGAGAGTGTAAACCTAACTGTGTATCTGCATTGGGATTTAGGTTCAGAGGTAATCGTTGAGTCGGCCCTCGAACTCGATCATAAAGCGATTCAGAGCGGATTTCCAATGATGTATTGGCATGGTC
>CAJQKF010000010.1 GCA_905478855.1 uncultured Gammaproteobacteria bacterium | reverse complement strand
CCAAGGGATGTTGCAGGCTTGAATACCCGAGTTCGCCCAGCGACTGACTTTGCAAAACTTTCATCTCCGTTAACTAATATGGACATCATCGCGCCAAATCCTCCATGCATTTGTTTTGACGCGATTTCATGTCCAGGATGGGATGGTAAACCAGGATAAAGTACAGCTTCAATAGCACTGTGCCCCTCCAACATCTCAGCTAGAGCCATCGTATTATTACAGGCTCGCTCCAATCGGACATCAAGTGTTCTCAAGCCACGGGCAAGAAGCCAACTCTCAAATGCACCAAGGATCGCACCCGAGCCTGTACGAAGCGCGCATATCTTTTGCCAGAATTCAGAGTCCTTCGCAGCAACTGCAACCCCACCCAAGACATCGCTATGTCCATTGAGGTATTTAGTAGCGGAATGCATAACGAAGTCCGCACCAAGGCTTATTGGCTGAGTTAATAGTGGGGTAGCCACGGTAGAATCCACAATACATAGAGCACCAGCGTCTTTGCATAATTGCGCGGCCGCTGCAATATCAGTGACCTGCCAAGAAGGATTGGCGGGTGTCTCAACCCACACTAATCTCGTATTCGATACAATTACTGACGCAAGTGAATCGGTATTACCCGTTCGATAGAAACTTAGCCCAATTGACCATTGCTTACAAAAATCGATAACATAATCCCGCAACCCATGATACATAATATCAGGAATGACACAATGATCACCGGGCTTTAGTGCTTGAAAGAATACGGTTGCTGCAGCTAAACCAGAACCAAACAATCTGGCTGCGAACCCGCCTTCTAACTCACACATGACATGTTCGACCGGCGACCAGTTCGGCATACCTGAACGAGAATAGGAAAACTCATCATTCTGTAACGAATAATCCGAGTTACGAACAAAGGTTGTCCCAGGATAAATCGGTTGCACTATAGAGCCCACGTGATCTTCGACAGTCTGGCCACCATGAGCCAAAATTGTTTGCGGAGATAAACAATGAGTACTGGTACTATTAGTCATATCAATTGCGCTATTTTTTGAGACTATTATGGAAATATATCACCATCGGACGATAGTGGACTAACAAGATCAGCTAACTCTTCGGCGACAATTCCCGCCTGCGCCTCAGCAACGTGCACAAGCGCGTCACCTTCATTGGTCAAGGGTATTTGACTGCGGCCTATGACTATACCGGCTTGATGAGATACTATAGGCGTGCTTCGCTCACTAAGCGGATCGACTATTTCACCCAGTGTTTCACCGTCCTCTACATAATCCCCAAGCGCCACCGTAAGAAAAACCATGCCGCTATTTTGAGACCGTAGCCAGCTGCTAGAAAGAGCCACGAACGAGTTCTTAGCCTTGATTGAACGACGCCTAGATGGGGCAATAACAGAAAGACTGCGCAGCACTTCAATAATTCCTTTAACACCCGTCCTTAACGAATATTCATCTAAACGCAACGCTTCACCTGCTTCATACAAAATTACCGGGATACCCAATTCATCCACTGCCTGACGAAGTGATCCATCTCGCAAGCCTGAATGTAAGACCACAGGAGCGCCAAAAGCCATCGCCATATCTCTAGATTCAGGATGCTCTAAATTTGCCCGAATCTGCGGTAGATTCGTTCGATGAATCGCTCCTGAGTGTAAATCAATGCCATGACTTGAAAGACTCACGATCTCGTCCATGAACAATTTTGCAAGTCGTGCGGCAAGAGAACCACTTTCAGAGCCTGGGAAACATCTATTAAGATCACGACGATCCGGAAGGTAACGAGATTGGTGAATAAACCCATACATATTGACGATTGGAACCAACAAAAGTGTTCCGCGGATTTGACCAAGCAGTTTATTCTGCATCAACCGGCGAATCACAGCAGTACCCGTCAGTTCATCACCATGCAGTGCACCACTGATAAAAACCACTGGACCTGGTTTTTTACCATGCACGACGTGCACGGGCATCACCATCGGCGTATGAGTATAAAGCTCTGGGATTTGAAGTTCGACAGTCTTATTGCAACCGGGTCTTACTTCCTGACCCGCAATGACAAAGGTTGAGTTACCCACTACCACGAGTTTTTGTGTTATGTGGCTTGGAATTGTTTTCTAGAAATTCAATTATCATGCCCGCAACATCCTTGCCGGTTGCGGTTTCAATACCTTCCAGTCCCGGTGAAGAATTTACTTCCATCACCACCGGGCCATGATTCGAGCGAAGAATATCAACACCGGCAACATTTAAGCCCATACGCTTAGCCGATCGTACAGCTGTAGACCGTTCTTCAGGAGTAAGTTTCACTAATTTTGCAGTCCCGCCTCGATGAAGATTTGACCGAAACTCTCCAGGTTTTGCACTCCGCATCATTGCAGCTACCACTCGTTTTCCAATCACCAAACATCGTATGTCACTGCCACCGGCTTCCTTAATGAATTCTTGAACCAGAAAATTGGCATTTAACTGTCGAAACGCATCAATAATTGTTTCTGCAGCTTTCATGGTTTCAGCCAAAACAACGCCATGACCATGGGTTCCTTCGAGCAATTTAACAACCAAAGGCGCGCCTCCAACCAATTCAATTAGATCTTTAGTGTTTTTAATAGAATGGGCGAAACCCGTAACAGGCAAACCAATTCCCGCACGACTCAAAATTTGTAAAGAACGTAATTTATCCCTTGATCGGGTTATCGCCACCGATTCATTTAACGGATAACTTCCGGTCATTTCAAACTGACGTAAAACAGCACAACCGTAAAACGTAACAGATGCACCTATTCGAGGAATAACCGCATCAAAATACGGCAATTCCTTTCCATCAAGATGAACACTCGGGTCGTGTGACGCGATATCCATATAACAACGTAGCGTGTGAACTACACGAATGTCGTGACCACGAGCCTGTGCAGCCTCAATAAGTCTTCTATTGGAGTAGAGACGATCACCACCGCGAGATAATAAGGCGATATTTAGGTTAGGCATGCGTTTATGTTGGCAAAAACTAAATCAGGATAAGTATCGGTTAATTATAGTCCAGCTATATTATGGTTTGGTATTTATTCACTTAAAATAATCTTAAGAAATTATAAAAACTGGATATTTTTGCTACAAACTCATATCTTCCAATAGATAATTTGAAACTTTAGGGAACGTCACATATCTTTTGGTAAATTCAGACCAAAACCTTTTACAGCAGACTCAAACAGAATTCGGGGGTATGTAGCTGGGATCATTTGGATTCAGAAAAATGAACTCCCAATTCCCATCTTCCAATTCAGCATAGTCCAAAATTGCACC
>CAJQKF010000009.1 GCA_905478855.1 uncultured Gammaproteobacteria bacterium | reverse complement strand
CACGTCAGTAGCCCAAATCTCTCCATTAGGGCTACTGACGTGTGTGTGCCAATTTCACAACTTGCCGAATGTATTGCGTTAACACGGGTCGACCTAGACGAAAATAATTTACTTGCACCTATTGTCGGTCACGTAGGCGACGGGAATTTTCACTTGGTCTTGCTAGTAGATCATAACGATGTGGCGGAAGTGGAACGCGCTCAGAAAGTACATGAACGTATGGTTAATCGCGCGATTGATATGGGTGGTACATGCACGGGAGAGCATGGGATCGGTTATGGAAAGTTAGATTTTTTACGCACAGAACATGGTGTTGGTGTGGATGTAATGCAGGATATTAAGAAGGCTTTGGATCCTCTTGGGATAATGAATCCCGGTAAAGTCTTCGTTCGATAATCAGAGACGAGTGATGATCAAGGAATATTGGGAAATTAGTAAACGGGTTGCAAGATCTGCTAATGGTGTTGTCGTTAGTCAGCATCACACAGCCTCTGCGGTCGGTGCACGAATCCTTGCTGAAGGGGGAAATGCAATGGATGCAGCGATTGCCACTAGTTTTGCTATCGGAGTGGTGGAACCCTGGATGAGTGGTTTAGGTGGTGGCGGTATGTTATTGGCGGCGAGCCCCGGGCAAAAGCAATGCAGCGCTCTGTACTTCAACATGAAGTCATCATCTAAAACCGATGTTAAAAATTACCCACTCGTCGGTGGTTTGAGCCACGATCTTTTTTCATGGCCAGCAGTGCTTGATGATCGTAATGTTCATGGACCATACTCAATTGCCATACCAGGGCAGGTCGCTGGTATGGCGACTGCTCACGCCCACTGGGGTAGTATTCCATGGAAAGAATTGATTCAACCGTCTATTGAACTTTGTCAACAAGGCTTGGATGTCGACTGGATGAGTACGCTTCGGATTGCTGCGGCAGCATCGGGACTGAGACGTTACAGTGGTCATCACATTTATCTTCCTGATGGGGAAGTTCCCGCGGGACAATGGGGTGGGCCTGCACCAAAAATCATTAACCAACAGTTAACCTCGACACTTCAGCAATTGGCGTCTGCAGGCGCAAGGGATTTCTATTCGGGTGATATTGCCTGCTCGATACTTTCCGATGCCAAGGAACAAGATATTCCTCTGACAGCCGATGATTTATTTTCTTACCGACCAATTTGGAAAGACCCACTAAGTGTTTCCTATAAGAACCATACGGTTAGTTTGGTTCCGGGGTTAACCGGTGGACCATCTTTAGGTTTTGTGCTTGAGCAAATGGAGAAAGGGGAAACTCAAGTTGCTGAAGAACCTGACGGTTCATACTTTACACGGATAGCTGACGCGCTGGATCAGACATTTAAACAAAGAATAAATGGCAGTGGCGAGTCTGAAAGCTCGCCAGGGTGTACGACACATATTAATGTTGTGGATCGTGGCGGCTATACCGTTTCTTTAACACAAACGTTACTGTCTGTGTTTGGTTCTAAACTCACATTACCGAAATCCGGTATCCTGATGAATAATGGGATGATGTGGTTTGACCCGGAACCCGGAAAAGAGAATTCGATCGGTATGGATAAATACCCTCTGTGTAATATGTGTCCTGCAATAATTTGTAGTGATGAAGGTAAACAGTATGCTGTTGGGTCATCTGGTGGCAGAAGAATTGTCGGTGCTGTTGCACAATTGACTTTGTGGTTAACTGATTTTGGAATGGATATTGAATCTGCTATGACACAGCCACGAATTGACGTGAGCGGTAATGACAGCATTTATGTTGATACTCGACTAGCGGAAAATATATATGCTTGTTTAGCCGAGCAGCATAGTGCTGAACGCGCCCAGAGCACGATTTACCCTAATTTATTTGCATGTCCTAATGTAGCTTCATGGTCTAATGAAGCCGGTGCGGAGGGGATGCCTTTTATCTATTCTCCTTTGGCTGCTGCAGTTTCAGCTGATGATGTATAGACTAAACTGTCTAATTAAAGAGAAAAGCAAATGACAGGTATAGATTTTCCATTTGAGTTGTCTGAGTATGAAGCGAGGCTAAATAAAACTCGCTGTGCGATGGAAAAAGTGGAAATTGAAGTGCTTATTGTTGTTGATCCATCCAATATGGGTTGGTTAACAGGGTATGACGGTTGGTCTTTTTACGTCCATCAAGCCGTAATTATTACCCATGATCTACTTCCGCTATGGTGGGGGAGATCAATGGATGGTTTTGGCGCTCGCCGAACGGTATATATGCCGAACACCAATATCTTAAGTTATGGTGATGAATATGTTCAGTCAACTGAACGACATGCTATGGATCATCTTTCCTTAATGTTGAAAGAGCATGGTTTGTCTGCCCGCTCGATTGGTGTCGAAATGGAAAATTATTATTTTTCTGCCGCAGCCTATAAATCCCTTGAGAAAAACTTACCGGATGCAACCTTAATGGATGCCACCGCGCTGGTAAATTGGCAGCGACTCATAAAGTCATCTGCGGAGATAAGATTTATGCGGCGAGCGGGAACTATCGTTGAAAAAATGCACGATAGGGTGCTTGAAAAAATGCAACCAGGAGTGCGTAAAAATGACTTGGTGGCAGAAATCTACCACCAAGCTATTTCAGGAACAAAAGATTTTGGAGGAGACTATCCGGCGATCGTACCGTTAACTCCTACGGGTCTGGATGCAACTGCGGCCCATCTAACTTGGAATGATAAGCCTTTGGAGCGTGGTGCTGGTACTTTTTTCGAACTGGCAGGATGTTATCGAAGGTATCACGTTCCTCTAGCACGAACCGTTTATCTTGGGACTCCACCCGATGATATGATCAGAGCAGAAGCAGCAGTGGTAGATGGACTTGAAGCTGGTATTGATGCTGCTCGTGCAGGTAATCGTGCGTGTGATGTAGCTAATGCTTTGTATACTGCTCTTAAACGAGCAGGTGTAACAAAGGATGGACGATGCGGTTACTCAATTGGCTTGTCTTATCCTCCTGACTGGGGCGAACGAACGGTGAGCTTCAGACTAGAGGATCAAACTGAATTAAAGCCGGGTATGACATTTCATTTTATGCCGGGAATCTGGGCTGATATGTGGGGGCTTGAGATTACAGAAAGTCTGCATATTGTTGAACAGGGCCCGGCTGAAAGTCTGGCCACATACCCACGAAAGTTATTCGTAATCGATTAGAGATATTTACGCATGTTAAAAGGTCTACATCATACAGCTTACCGGTGCAGGGATTCAGAGCAAACGCGCCAGTTTTACGAAGAATTTCTGGGCCTTCGTTTCGCTAAAGTATTTGAAATAAATCAAACGAAGAGCGGTCGTAAAACGAGTACGCTGCATTCTTTCTATGAGATGGAAGATGGCTCATTTTTGGCCTTCTTTGAAGCACCGGATAAACCGTTTGAATTCAAGAAACAGGACGACTTCGATTTACACATCGCTTTAGAGGTTAGCCTTGATGATTTGCATGCTATGTTCGTAAAGGGTAAAGAAATGGGTATTGAGACTCGTGGTGTTTCAGATCACGGGTTTATCGATTCCATCTATTTTCGTGATCCGAATGGATATGTTGTCGAACTAACAGCAAAACGTCTGGATCACGATGAGCAGGTTAGCAAGTCGGCGATAGTTGCCCATGAAACCTTAGAGCGTTGGCAGTTGAGTAAAAACTCATGGCTCAACTAGAAATTATTCGTGGAATGTAACAAACTCTGCCGAGGGTTGCCGCCCGGTTTGTAGGTGATTTTCTGGGCGACTCATATCAGCGTAGCCTAATGACATTCCGCAGACAAGTTGTTCGTTATCTGTGAATTCTAGGTGTTCACTGATAATGGCATATAGATCAGTAAACGCAGCCTGAGGGCAGGTATCTAAACCTCTTGCCCTTGAAGCAATCATAACGTTCTGTAAAAACATTCCATAATCTAACCAGCTTCCTAATTCAAGTCGACGGTCGATGGAAAACATCAGTCCAACGGGTGCATCGAAAAATGAAAAGTTCCGAGAATGCTGTTTATGCATGGATGCTCTATCACCCTTTTCGATACCTAAAAGTCCATAAAGATCGAAGCCAACTTTCCGCCGACGTGAACGGTAGGGTTCGAACCACTCGACAGGATAATACTTATATTCACTGTCGCATTGCAGAAAAGACGTTTGATCAGCGTATTCGGAAGTTAATTTCTGAATAAGAGAGTCCCGGCTTTTACCTTTAACAACATGAACTGCCCATGGCTGCATGTTAGTCCCTGATGGAGCCCGGGCCGCAATATCCAGTATCTCGGTTATCAGTGGGTCTGGCACGGGGTTAGGTAGAAAACCCCTGATCGAACGCCTGCCAACAATTACTTCATCAACTAGTCTGGTTTTTTCTGCTTTTGACAAATCGTCTATTACCTATACTCCAAGTTCCCACGACTACTGAATATGCTTCGATACGTTTATCGGTGTTTGAGCGCCTATGGCTGAATTTCCCAGGAGCCATCGGCCTGTCGACAAGCATAACCATATGCCTCCTCAGGATTGCCTCCAATACTCACTGTGGTGGTAAATTCGCGACATGGTTGATTGTTTGCCGACGATACTGTTCGAGTCGTAGTCGACGTGCCGGAATGCCCTGTATCTGGATTACTCCACGAAGTGGATTCGCCTGTTTTCCCATACTCCAGAGAATCATTTAAACTCCTGCCCGCGATAACTTTATCAGCTTCGGTTAATTTTCTGCCAATGGCATCGCCCGCTGCAGCGCCCAAAAGTGTGCCAACGACTATAGCGATTTCTTTGTCTGAGTGTCCTCTACTGAGCCCATAAGCAAGAACTGCGCCGGTGAGAGCGCCGAGTCCTGATCCTCTCGCTTGTTTATCTATCTGCCCATTTGTTGCGCAACCGCTAAATATCAAGGCTATTGCAAATACTAAGGATATACTTTTGCATGTATTCATATTGACTTTTCCAATTCGAATTGTGGTTTATATAATACATAACACCTTGTGTTAGAACAATACATATTCCTTTTCTCCAACCCTATGCTCGCGGCCTCGATGTACTGTTAACACGTACTCATTTGAACTTACCGAACCCTTGTTAAGTGAGGACTTTTGGCTCTAGGTCAAAACTATTTCTCCGATTGGTGGTCACTACAAAAAGCATCATGTCGGTATTGAAAATAAATAGACTGTAATATCTTTTTCCAACAGATTTTTTTAGTTTTTTACACGTTGGTTCCCCACAATTAGGTTTGACGCACGGACTTTAGATTGCCCGTTGTTCGTGCCGGGAAATTAACGCGTTGTTTACAATCCGAACGTTAGTATGCGCCGAACCTTTGCCATAAAAGCATGCAGCTAATTGCAATATTAAATCTTCCGTGAGGCAAATTGTATCTGCAGAACAATCTACATTAATGATTATATATACAGCACTTCTGTTTCGAACTTTTAGATAATATTGAATCCGCAACCTCTGTGGTTGTTGAATAGTCTGCTGAGCTATCTACTCTAACCTAAGTATGCACGAAGCGAAGTCTAGCTAATAGGTGTATAGCTGGTGATATGTGGCGAGTGTTATTCGTTAGTCGGTTGAACTGTCATTAACGGTATTTTGCAATCCCATGAGTGCAATTCTTCTCGATTTGCACTAGGTTAATTGCAATTTAAAGATCTGTAACTTTTAACGCGGTTTATTGGAGGCGGTTTACTGGACAATTTTTTCCAATGCCGTTATCGTGCTTCGCTTGAATAACAGTGAATCCTCGATGTATCGACGGATTGCTGTATTGGATATAGGTACGGCTGAGGCGCGCAATACGCTATTTTTGCTATACCTGACTACTGCAGAGGTTCCAACTTTGAACGAATATAAAAAGTCATCCCGCGTAGGGTTGTATGATCCGCAGAATGAACACGATTCATGCGGTATCGGGTTTATTGCCGACATTAAAAATCGAAAGAGCCATAAAATTGTGCGAGATGGCTTGACCATTCTGGCAAATCTCACGCATCGTGGCGCGGTTGGTGCAGATCCGTTGGCTGGCGACGGAGCAGGTATATTGTTGCAAATGCCTGATCGTCTAATTCGCTCGGAGTGTGAACGTCTTGGCTTTGATCTCCCTGCCGAAGGTAAATATGCCGTAGGTATGGTGTTTATGCCGGGTAACAAGGCGACGCAAAAAGAATGCGAATTTGCTCTGGAGCAAATGACGTGGGAAGAAGGGCAGGTTGTTATCGGTTGGCGTGATGTTCCCGTTGATAACAGTTGTCTTGGTGTTAGTGTACAGCCCATGGAGCCGGCGATTCGACAGCTTATTATTGGACAGGGTGATAGCTGCTTAGATACTGCAGCATTCGAGCGAAAGCTATTTGTCATTCGCAAGCGCGCACATTTTAGAATACATGGCTTTGCGCCTGAGGGACACGAGCAATTCTATGTTGCGTCCATGTCTACCACCACTCTGTTATATAAGGGTATGGTTTTAGCCGACAATGTCGGTAAATATTTTTATGATCTGCAGGATGAACGAATTGAGTCTGCTCTCGCTCTTGTTCATCAACGTTTCTCTACCAATACATTCCCTAGCTGGGAGCTCGCGCAACCTTTTCGGTTTTTATGTCATAACGGTGAAATTAATACTGTTCGTGGTAATATCAACTGGATGCTCGCTAGACGCGCTAATATGGTTTCCGAGCTCCTCGGCGAAGACCTAGACAAACTTTGGCCGCTCATAGGTGATGGAAACTCGGATTCTGCAACTTTTGATAACTGTTTGGAATTGCTCGTGGCCGGCGGATACTCGCTAGCGCACGCAGTGATGATGATGATCCCGGAAGCTTGGCTGGATAATGCATTGATGGACGATAAACGCCGTGCCTTTTATGAATATCATGCTGCTTTGATGGAGCCCTGGGATGGACCTGCGGCAGTTGCTTTCACTGACGGTAAACAGATCGGTGCAACACTTGACCGCAATGGTCTAAGACCTGCCCGATATTTCATAACCGATGATGACGTCGTTATACTGGCTTCGGAAATGGGGGTCCTTGATATTCCAGAGGAAAAAATTGTACGAAAATGGAGACTTCAGCCAGGCAAGATGTTTTTGATCGATCTTGAGCAAGGCCGCATAATCGATGACAATGAACTTAAGGAAGATTTGGCGAGTGCGAAGCCCTATCAAACATGGTTAGATAAAACCCAGATTAGACTTGAAGATGTGCCTGCGGAAATTGCAGCAATGGCACCTGATGATGAAACTCTACTCGATCGTCAGCAAGCATTTGGATATTCACGAGAAGATGTCGAGATGTTTATTAAGCCAATGGCATCTGATGCTCAAGAGCCTCTTGGGTCAATGGGACGCGATATTCCTCCTGCGGTGCTCTCCCATCGAGCGAAAAATTTGTTTGATTACTTCAAGCAAAATTTTGCCCAAGTAACTAATCCTCCGATTGATCCGATACGTGAAGAATTGGTGATGTCCATGGCATCGCTTATTGGGCCAAGGCCAAATCTCTTGGATCTAAAGAGTGGTGGTAAGAATAAACGACTTGAAATACGACACCCCATTCTGTCCCGAGTTGATCTTGAAAAAATTCGACGTATAGAAGATTACGAAGAAAGCACTTTTAGAACATACACTATAGAGCTTGTTTATCCGGCCAATAAGGGTGCGGCTGGCATGGCCGCAGCTTTGGATTCGATATGTTACAAAGCTGGCAAAGTGGTGGGTGAGCGCGGGTACAATATTCTTATCCTATCGGATCGTGCGGTTGACTCTGATCATATCGGTATTCCAGCTTTATTGGCTACAGGTGCGGTACATCATTATCTTATTAAACACGGGCTGCGAACAGCTGTGGGTCTAGTTGTTGAAACTGGAGAAGCAAGGAGAGTTCACGATTTTTGCTTGCTGGCGGGTTATGGTGCAGAAGCTATAAATCCATATTTGGCATTAGACACGATTGATCAATTTAGACATAAGTTGGATCAATCAGTAGATGCCGAAGTCTATCGGGCAAATTACATCAAGGCCATCAATAAGGGCATAATGAAAGTAATGTCCAAAATGGGCATATCCACGTATCAATCCTATTGTGGAGCACAAATTTTTGATGCAGTCGGACTATCAACAGAGTTTGTTGAAAAATATTTCACCGGCACACAAACGGCGATAGAGGGTATAGGTCTATCCGAAGTCGCTGAAGAGACCGTACGTCGGCATACAGCCGCTTTCGGTGATGAACCGGTATTGAGAAACTCCCTTGAAGTAGGTGGTGAACTGGCCTATCGCTTACGTGGTG
Source organism: uncultured Gammaproteobacteria bacterium (assembly GCA_905478855.1). Lineage (GTDB taxonomy): Bacteria > Pseudomonadota > Gammaproteobacteria > Arenicellales > CAJQKF01 > CAJQKF01. The sequence continues at coordinate 604 of CAJQKF010000009.1, read as the reverse complement.
AAGATCATGTTTGGACGCCTGAAACTATTTCTAAGTTACAACATTCTGTACGTTCAGGAAATTATTCGAAGTATAAGGAATATGCATCAATAATGAATAACCCCGGCGAACAGGTTAAAAATCTGCGTTCGCTGTTTGAATTTACATTAGATCGCGAACCAGTTCCTATCGATGAGGTTGAACCAGCATCAGAGATTGTTAAGCGATTTGCAACTGGGGCAATGTCGTTTGGTTCAATATCATGGGAAGCACATACAAATCTCGCCATAGCCATGAATCGGCTCGGTGGTCGATCAAACACCGGTGAAGGTGGTGAGCAGGTAGAGCGGTTTGGGAAAATGCCTAATGGTGATTCGATGCGTTCGCGGGTTAAACAAATTGCGTCCGGGCGATTTGGAGTAACAGCCGAATATCTGGTTAATGCAGATGATATCCAGATTAAGATGGCTCAAGGTGCGAAACCGGGTGAAGGTGGTCAATTACCTGGATACAAGGTCAACGATTGGATCGCCGGTGTTCGTCATTCGACACCGGGTGTGGGTTTGATTTCTCCGCCGCCGCATCATGATATATATTCTATCGAAGATTTAGCCCAGCTTATTCA
>CAJQKF010000008.1 GCA_905478855.1 uncultured Gammaproteobacteria bacterium | reverse complement strand
ATGAATCATGAGAGTTACCTTTAACGTTTTGTGTGATGTAAGCAATTACATCAAAACGGGTAACTCTCTTCTTTGCAACCCCATAAGATCGCAATGTGTCAGATTAGATCGAAACTTCTACATATAAGCTATTTAGAGAATTATGAACTAACGAGTATTCTAATCTTAGTGGTGTAAAAAAATATATTATTCGGTGTAGTGCGATCATCAGAAAGTCTGAATATCCTTTAGGATTCAAAATATAAGTGTTCGGTCTATCGGCAACAACCCAACCCTGGTTGAACATGTGCATTGACTGGGCAACAGGATTCATAAAAAGCTCGGGTACTATTTCTCTGGCCTGTTTCTCGTTTGTCACCCAGAAATCGACGAAAGCGGGTACCAAAAGAAACACGAGAAGTAAACTAAGGCCAACCGACAGTAACACCGTCAGTCCACTTAGACCAGTAGTAGGCCAATGTATTAAGGTGCATGTGAAAATCAAGAAAATTAGCGGGAAAATAATAGCTGTTGGTCTTACGAAGTACCCACCAACAACTAGAATAAGAGCGAAGAAAAACGGAAGAATCGTTTTATTTACAGCCCCATATATCAAAATATATGTTAGTAGGGTGGCATACCATAAAAAAATTATATCTGAGAGATCGTAGTAGACCCATAATGGAGTGTCGACAAGGCCGAAAATTAGAAATAAGCCACCGACTAACATTACCGCGTTATACTCATGACTCCAATTATCGAGCAATATCCAGATCTTGAAAAGCAAAAATGCGGTACATGAAAACAAGAAACCATTGAGAGCGATGACTGCTTGGTGTCCGTTATCGCCGAAAATATCGTAGCAAACACCAAGTAAAATACTTGGAAAAAGGTACTTAGGTATCTGCACATGTTCGGGAAAAGGTTCATTGGCAACGTTACCATGAAAAAGCCAATCCAAGATTAATTCCCCAACTTGAATATAGCCATGAGAATCCAATCCATGTCTTGGACCAACAAAAAAGTAGCCAACGAACAAGATAAGCCCTGTGATTACAGAAAACAAGTTGGTTGTTACGTTATTACTCATCGTGGTGTTTTCTAAAGAGAACTGCTACTCATTTTCCTTGGTATCAAACTGTCTCTCAAATCTCTTTTCTAATACGACTAATCGTTGCATTGTAACTGATATTTTCTGTTCGCTTTTTGAATGGTCAATATCCAAACGTAGCAATTTCAGAAGAATTACCAATATGCCAACGGTTAGAATAATAGTGGGTGTATAAGCAATTCCTAAAAACCCCGCAATCCAATCCACAATTTTCGGAAAAATTCCGAGTAAGCCTATTGTAAGAGAGAATATTACCCAACTTAACGCTTTTCTAGGCCTAAGATGATCTTTGCGAATTAACCAGAAAATTAAGGCTACAAATATAACTGCGAGGATTGAGGTCGTAGTCTGATAAGTCAACATTGGTTATGCTTTTTCATCTTTACGGTTTCGCAGTATACTAATCTTCGAAATACACAATAATGTCGTTTGAGTTACGTAGATCCATATCGATGACCAAGACGGGTATACCCTTGAGGTGCCCACCATTCTTCCGAACATTTCGACTTTTTGTTCAACTATAGACATCTTTGCGTTTCTTAATAACATGAGCACACCGATATCCTGATAGGATAGCATCGATGCTTCTGAAGAAAGTAGTACTTCAAAAGTGTTGCTTGAATAGGCTCGAAACCCAGAGGTGAGATCAACAATCGATAACCCCGATATCCTCCGGAAGTATCGCCAGCCAATACTTCGAACCGCTCCAACTCTATCTCGACAAACACCTATAACTACTTCAGCTTTATTTCCAACTATCGGTAAAACAAGATCCTTTAGACAACGCGCCGAATGCTGGCCATCCGCATCCATGGTAACGACAATATCGTAGTGTTCTTGATTAGCTAACTGAAGTCCCGTTTGAATCGCGCTCCAAGCACCTTGATGAAAATCTAAGGAAATAACTTCCGCACCAGCATTGCATGCTTCATTTGCCGTGGAGTCACCACTGAAATCGTCAACAACAAGTATATCCCAGTTTACTTGATTTTTTATGCTTAATACGACTCCACCAACAGTCCTCTCCTCATTGTGTGCTGGAATAATTACAATTATTTTCGGTTGATTGTGGATAATTGAATCCGAACTAGCAATTGATTCATTAGTCGTATCCATGAAATACTATTTTTTGCTCAACACATCATTGTAGACTGTCATAATCTGTTCCGCAACACGACTGATATTAAAGTTCGACACCACTTTCCTTCTGGCATTTTTACCCATTCTAACTAATTCTTGATTATCTGAATAAAAGTACTGCATCGCTTTTCCTAATTCGACACTGGATTCAGGAGCTACCACCAGTCCAGTCTGACCATGACTTACAATCCACGGCACACCTGAGCCAGGAATGTCGCACACGATCGTTGGTTTGCCATGCAACATTGATTCTAACAGTACTAAGCCAAACGCTTCTGTGCGTTCTATAGAGCTAAGACAAAGACAATCACAACTACTTAAAAACTCATGCTTTTGAAGTTCCGAAATTTCTCCTACAAATATGACCCGTTTAGACAGAGCGTTTTCAACTACTAAGTTATCTAGCTCCATCCGTTGTTCGCCATCCCCTACAACGACTAAATGCGCGTTTGGAAAAGTTTTTATAGCACCGATCAGATACTTCAGTCCTTTGTAATACGTAAGTCGGCCTATTGCAAGTATGCGCAAATTATTCCGGCTCCAGACATCGTTCACTTCAGTACTGTGATGTCTGTAATTATGCCTTAGGTCCTTCAACTTTATACCAAGAGGAATTACTCGACATTTATAACGCCATGATTCGAGTGTAGTACTTGTGTCTAAATAGGCTGGCGATGTCACAATGATTATGTTGGCTCTAGCCAATATTTTTTTTTCGAATACCCGATAGATTGGATACAAAAGCCGAAGCTTCCAACTGTATTTTGATGCAACAACGTCTGAATGCCAATGTATTATCCACCTAATTTTTCGGTAACACGGTAGCATTAGTAACCAAAAGGCAGAGGTATTGGGCATATGAATATGCACTAAATCGGGTTTCATCCCTTTATATATTTTTTTGAGAAGCGAGGGGAAACTAAGGCTTACTGGCGAAAAAGCCAACGTTAGTGCAGTCTGGGCTCGAATTAAGAGTGCTCCTGCCGAAACTCGGACCACGATATCTTCTAGTTGTCCGAAGAACTGCTTGGTTATGAGTGATATTGTGCTCTTGAATGTTGATTTATTGTGACTATGAACGAGAATAATATTGCTCACAGTCTTTTTTTCAAGGGCTTCTACTAAAACAGACAGAAACCGTTCCATACCTCCGTGATACGGGAAGTAATATTTCCCAATATGAAGTACTGAGATATTATTCTGTTTTTTCTTCAATGCTTTTCAATCACCAGACTACAAATTTTACGGTTGGTTATTACGCGATATACTGTTTAATTTCGTCGACAAAACGAGTCGTACTGAATTTCCTTGCTGCAAAAATACATGCATTGTGCATAAGCATGGCTTTAGTCGCAGTCAATTTCGATATGGTATCTACTATGTCCCATTCCGTCGGATTTTTCTTCAATAAAATTCCTGTTTCGCCGTCAGTTACGGTTTCGCAAATTCCACCCTCACTTACGCCTATCACGGGCTTTCCTGAGGCAAGAGACTCCACCGGCGATAACCCGAAGTCTTCGTCCACGGGAACATAAATTGTTGCGATACATCTTGAAAGTAATGAGCGAAGTTTTTCATCTGAAACTTCTCCTAGGAAATGAATGTTATCTGCTTGATCAGCTAAACGTTGAAGGCGCTTGAGCTCACTTCCAGTTGATATTACCACGAGTTTCTTATCGGGCATCTTTATGAAGGCGCGTACAATCCTATCGACACGTTTCAAAGGATCTAAACGAGCCGTGGACAAGTAGTAATTATCGGATGAGTGGGAGAAAAATCGATCTATATTGCAGGGAGGATAAACGATATTTGCTTCGATATTTAGATACTGCTTTATTCTAAGACTAACATTTTTGGAGTTAGCCAGAACAACATCCATCTCGGAAATTGCAGTTAAATAATCTATTCTGTACCTAGCAATTATGTGCCTATACATCGGCCTTAAGAGGGTTGGAACGTTTTCAAGAAAGTAATGATATTGATCAAAGACAAAACGCGGCGGTGTATGGCAGTAGTAGATGTTTCGACTCCTTTGGTTATTTCCCGCTGCCAGAGGGGTATAGTTTCCACTATAGATAAGAACCTTCTTTTGACTAGTATATTTTTTCCATCGTTGGTAGACAGAGTGTGCACGTACCAA
>CAJQKF010000007.1 GCA_905478855.1 uncultured Gammaproteobacteria bacterium | reverse complement strand
CATCTTTCCAGACCATTACAGCAGCTGCTGCTTGAGCAGATTGATACGGAACGTTTTTATAGCCTTCAAAGGTTTCTTTAAATAGCTTATCAAAATCAGCCGCCGATCCGAAAAGGTCATCAGAATAGGTAAGCGTTTCAGCCCATTGTGTGGCGCACAGAAAGTCGTTGGCCGCAGCACCGAATTTGCTCACAATCTTCGCGGATTCGCAATGTGTCATAGCTACCATAGGAACTTGAACTTTCAATTCTTCAAGTTGACGGGTAGCAGTAGCAGCGCCCTTTGAGTGTCCAGAAACCACCAGAAGGTCAGGTTTTAAGGCTTTAACCTTGGTAAGCGTTGCTGACATGTCGGACAGATCACGAGGTAGTTTGTCATCGATTACGATTTTCATGCCGTACTTCTTCATGTCTTCTACAACACCAGCACGTACATCAAGAGAGAACGGATCGTTTTCAAATGCTAAAGCGACTTTTACGGATGATGGTTCACGACCGTCTTTTTTTGCTTGTTCTGCAGCGAGATCTATTGCCGATGCTAAATACTGTTCCGATGTTGATAGAACCGCAAACAGGTACTTATATCCTTTATTAAATAGAGATCGTGAAGCGCCTTCGGCTTCTACCATCGGTACTTTATATTTCTCTGTTACCGGCGCTGCAGCTTTGGTCGTTGCTGAACTGTAGGGACCAAGAATAAATTCAACGCCATCCTGATTGATTAATCGTTCGAGCAATTGACCGGTACGAGCAGGAGTTGATTCGTCATCATAGTAGGTAACTTTCAGTTGATAGCTTTTTCCATCAACTGTGACACCACCCGATTCGTTTATCATTTTTATGGCAATGTCATAACCGTTTTTAGCGTGAATGCCATTTGTTGAGTATTTGCCTGTAAATGATATTGCTGACCCTAGAATGATGGTATCTCCATCAACCTTTGCCTGTGCTGTTGAAAGCGCCAACATGGATGCAGCAACCGCCGTCATACCGAGTTTTGAATAGAAACGCATAATTTTCTCCAAAGTTGTTTAGTATTAATCAGCTGAAGTTATTGCAGCTTATCGTAAGGGTTCCGGGACCCTCTCAACTGATAGCTAATCTGGCTGACAAGATTAGCCTATCGTCTGATAGTCTAGCAGATAAATAACTTATTTAACGAATAACTGTGCTTTTGAGCGGATCATACTATTTATTCATTAAGCTTTAGACCAGACTATTGCATACTCCTATTTAGTTCTTTGGCGGTGTTTTTACCGCGAGGAATTTAACTATTGATTTCTAACAGGTGCTAAATTGTCTGAACAAAATCTCGGTCGTTTCATGGTATTTGCTGCGTGCATACTGTTTGTCGGCTTACTTACCTGGCTTTTTCAGGGGGCGTTGGAACGGCAACACAATCCTAATATTAGTCCAGAAACCTCATCATTCGGAGCTGTCGATCAAGTCGTGCTTAGGAGAAACCGCTCGTCACATTATATAGTCAGCGGATATCTAAACAATCACAGGGTTCGGTTTTTGGTGGATACAGGAGCGACAGATGTGGCTTTATCTCAAAGACTTGCGGAGAAGATCGGTTTGAATGCCGGAGCACTTGTAATGTTGTCTACAGCAAATGGTGTTGCAACAGGCTATCGGACTGTCATCGATAGTGTAGTGGTGGGCAATATTGAATTGAAGGGGATTTCAGCAGTAATGTCTAGCGGTATAGACGATAACGTGGTGCTGCTTGGCATGTCATTTTTGAAACATTTAGAAATGATTCAACGAGATGGTACATTGCTACTTAGGCATTGATTGTGAGTTCACAATGCCTAAGTAGCATGAGTCCTGCTCTGCGGTTCCTCGATAGCGTTAACGTCCCTGATTACAGCCTTTTTACCGGTGTGCAAACGCAGATGTAGGAATAACTTCTTCAGTTCCGTTCGGAGTGACCCATTTCATGCGCAGAGCAGCGGTTCCTTTTCGTTGGTAGTAATCGATTTTTAAATCATACCAACCCGCCGTATTTACATTGTAGCTCATATCAGGCGACCATCGGGCTGCGTGTATTTCTGGGTCTGAATGCAGATGTACACCACCAATATCTAGTTTCACGCCGTCATTTGATTGAAGTTTAAGAGTATAATTTCCTGCTGAAGAAAATTTTAACAAGCCGCGAATGTGGGCACCAACTCCGTCTGGTCGGTCGGTTGTAAGCACTTGACCATCTTCGAATGAAACGTGGTTAAGTTGCTCAATCGGTGATCCTTCTATCCCGCCAGAAATGCTTTTCAATTCATCTACATGGTCAAACATGCGAAAAAAATATGTAACTTTTAACCCAGGTTTGTAGGTTTCGGATGCTGAGGTGCCGTCGGCTGGATTACCTGCCGTAAATTCTTGTGCCCATGTGTGTGCACTCGAAAAAGCGAGAAAAAGTGCGCAAATTGTTAATAATTTCGTAATAAGTTTTTGATTCATACACCGGGCTCTTATGGTTAGGGTTAAATTAAGAAGAATGATGCTACATATGTACCTGTAGACTGCATTATAACCAGTGCCTATTATTTTTTGGGAAAAAAGCTACACGGGATGTCTCATTCAGCTGGGATTCAGCTGGGTTGAGTAAGATCGTTGTCACCAATCAGTAACCAACCGATTAAGAGGGCAACATCATGGGTTTAAACAACAAACGAAATTTATTAACTTTAGCTAGCTTTTTGTTTACTGCTACTGTGGCAGAGGCCGGTTCCGGGTCCAATGGGTACTTTGATCGTGCGCGTGTTATAGCCGTCGATCCAATAATTAAGAATGTGCGAGTTGGACAGCCACGAGAGGAGTGCTGGTATGAAACAGTATCTACATCACATGACTATAACCAAGGGTACGGACGAAAACACACAAGTCGGACACCGGAAATCTTTGGAGCGATTATTGGTTCTGCCGTAGGGCGACAATTTGGAAGTGGCCGTGGACAAGATGTGGCAACAGTAGCAGGCGCTATTCTCGGTGGGTCAATTGGTCGCGATGTGAAAAATAACGGCCGTCGTCATAATCGAAAACATGGGAATAGAACGCGTCAAGAAAGACGTTGTGAGACAATCAACGACGCAACGTACGAGGAACGTATTAAGGCCTATCGTGTTACATATAAGTATCACGGCCGAAATTACACAACCCGAATGCGAAACCATCCGGGTAAAAATATACGTGTAAAAGTTAATGTTAGACCTGTCTCGTAGTCGCAGATAGGTAACTCCGAATAGATTCGGCGTTACCTATCCGCTCGAGTCACGGTGTAGTAAACTGCGGTGATTCGTTAATGGGTGTCAAAAATGTTGAAGTGTATATTTCTGGTGGTTTTTATAATTGCGCTATTCCCTGCGTCCCATGCATTATCGGCGGACTATGCCATCGGGATTTATGCGACACCAGATAGCCCCGATGTCGAAGCCGCTGTTCGCTGGGTTAAGGAAAATTATCAAGGTCGAATTTTATCTGCAAAAGGTGTTCGAAGGGATGGGGGAAAAATGATTCGGGTGAAGTTGCTAACACCTGAAGGCGTCGTGAAAGTTGTTTTTGTCTCACCAGAGGGAGAGTGAACATTGCGGATCCTAGTGGTGGAAGATGAAAAAGGTTTGCGTGAGCAACTCGCAAAAAATTTGCGTAGTGAAGGGTATGCGGTCGATACAGCGATAGATGGGGAAGACGGACTTTATTTTGGTCGCGAATATCCGATAGACATAGCAATCGTGGATCTTGGATTGCCGCGACTCTCAGGAATCGAGTTGATAAAGATACTCCGTTCAGAGAACTACTTATATCCAATATTAATCTTAACTGCGAGATCGATGTGGCAGGAAAAGGTTGAGGGGTTAGAGGCGGGTGCCGATGATTACATGGCAAAGCCATTTCAGTACGAGGAACTTTCCGCACGTCTTCGAGCACTGATTAGGCGCAGCGCTGGAGCAGCAGATGCAACATTGCGTGCGGGTTGTATTGCATTGAATACAAGTTCTCAGGAGGTCAGCGTTGACTCTATAGTTGTTGAGTTGACTGCATATGAGTATCGTCTTCTCCACTATTTGATGATCAATCGGGATAAGGTCGTATCTAAGAATCAACTCGTCGACCATATATATGAGGAAGACAGTGACCGAGACAGTAATGTAATCGAAGTCTTCGTTGGCCGTTTGCGCAAGAAGCTTGATCATCAGGGAAAACTGAATCCCATTCAGACCTTAAGGGGACGGGGTTATCGATTGAACCCGGAACTTCCTGCATAAGGAAATTGAAGCCTATGACTGGAGCCGTTGAGAGTAGGCAGTTAAAAAATGCTCGGGATTGGCGGACGTTATAATGCGGGGTGTTCGTAGTTGGTTGCCAAATTCTTTAAGACTCCGTTTGTTGCTAACAGCTTCATTGGTGGTCGTTTTATTTTTTTTGTTAGCGATTATTCTTTTAGATACGGCATTTAGAAAAACTGCTGAAAACGCTATAAACGATCAATTGATGGCTCAGTTATATGCATTGCTTAGTGTGGCGGACCTAAATGATCGGAATCTTCTTGAAGTAAGCGAATCTCCAGCAGAGCCACGCTTTTCCGTTCCGGAGTCTGGTTTGTATGCCTATATTTTTGACCATCAGGGGCGATTAGTTTGGAAAAGTGATTCTGCATTGAATGTTAATGAGATTGAATACCGAATGTCGAAGGTCGGCGAGCCATTGTTTTCACGATGGAAAAGGCCGGGGAACAGCGGAGGATTCAAACTTGATTTTACGGTTGTGTGGGAACTTGAATCTGAGGCTCAAATTACATACACGTTTTTGATAGCGGAATCACCGGGACGTTATTCCCGCAGTGTAAGTGACTTTCGGAGTGTACTTCTCTGGTGGGGGGGAGTGGCATCTGCACTCCTGCTAGCTCTATTGCTCCTGCTGCTGCGGTGGGCATTGGCACCTTTACGCAGGGTTGCGCTTGAAATCAGACAAATTGAGGGCGGTTTACAGGAGCAAATTACGGGTCTTTATCCGGACGAAATTACCGCATTAACACAAAATATCAATAGGTTAATTGCAAACAGTCAGAAAACCCTTGTGCGATACAGAAATTCGTTGGGCAATCTTGCTCATAGTTTAAAAACGCCTTTAGCGATGATGCGTGGTATGGATATACATACGGAGACTCGAGCTAACATCGCACATTTGGTTGATGAACAAAGTCAGCGCATGGTCGATATTGTCGAGTATCAACTAAAACGTGCAACTACTGCAGGATCCTCAAGTGGATTTACGATCCTTCAGTGTGATGTATGGATAAAAAAAATTGTGTCCACGCTTAAAAAAGTTTATTCGGAAAAGCCGATTAGATTTGAAAATAACCTATATGATGGTTTATCAGTAAATATGGATTCAGCAGACTTTCTGGAAGTATGTGGAAACATTGCCGACAACGCAGCTAAATGGTGCCTGGGTATTGTTCGTATTGACGGAACGATTGATGATCAATGGGTGAGCTTATCATTTGACGACGATGGATCTGGTATTCCCCACGATATGCAGCAGAAAGTGCTTTCTAGAGGAGTCCGCTCTGACCAACACATGCCGGGTCAGGGGATTGGCCTGTCTGTAGTGGTTGAAATAGTTGAAAGCTATGGTGGCACAGTGGACGTTTTATCATCAGTACTTGGTGGTGCACGAATTGTTGTTAAACTTCCTAAGGTAAGCGTGGCGCCTAATCAATAAGGGCAAAAGGTTTTGCTTAGCGAGTCTTCCTTCTTTTAGGAAGTTGTCTAATTACGACGTCATCCGCCATGTTAACGGTACTAGAACCCGAAAACACTTCTTATGGCTTCATCTTTCGTCCGTATTGATCTATTTTGCTCGGCGCTTAAATTAATACGTCACCTGACTCATATTCGATTATCTAACTGGAAGAAAAAATGCAAATTTTAATTGCCGATAAATACCCTGAAAAATGGATCAAACCCCTCCTTGATGAAGGGCACGCTATTCGAAATGAGCCACAGTTGACCACAGATGGTTTAGCTTCCGCGATGTCTGATGCTGAAATTTTAGTGGTTCGAAGTACTAAAATTCCGGCTAATGTTATTGAAAGCGCATCGGATTTGAAGTTAATTGTTCGCGCAGGGGCAGGAACAAACACTATTGATGGTGCTGCTGCGGCTGCGTGCGGTGTAGCCGTGTGTAACACTCCCGGAAAAAATGCTATTGCTGTAGCAGAATTAGCGATGGGTCTAATTCTGAGTTTAGATCGACGTCTGCCTGATAATGTTGGGGATTTACGCGCCGGTGTTTGGAATAAACAAAAGTACTCCAAAGCTCAAGGTGTTTTTGGAACCACCCTTGGCGTGGTCGGTATTGGTGCTATCGGTCAGGCACTGATGACAAGAGCGCATGCATTTGGAATGCGTATCGTTATTCAGAAAAAACCAGGCCGCTCCCAGTCGGTCATTGATGAACTGGGTAGACTAGGGGCAACCGAAGTTGATACTGTTGAAGAAATTGCTGCTATAAGTGATTATTTGAGCTTTCATTTACCCGCAACCGCGGAAACTAAAGGCATTGTTAACAAAAACTTGCTAGATCAAATGAAGCCTGGCGCTGCCATTATCAATACTTCACGAGGAGAGCTGGTGGATGAAGATGCGCTCGTTGCAGCGATGAACGAAAAAGGTATTCGCGCCGGTCTTGATGTGTATCAAAATGAACCTGGGGCTGCAGATACTGTATTTACTAGTGCGTTGGCAAATCATGAAAATCTTTATGGTACTCACCATATTGGCGCATCAACCGAGCAATCCCAAGATGCAGTATCTGAAGGAGTGATTGAAGTGATCTCTGCATTTGTTAGTGGTGATTTAATTAATTGCGTGAACGGTGTAAGCCGGTAACTGCACTAGCATCGAATTAGTAATTTTGGAGAATAACATGAACGAGTCAACGAGTAAGCGAGTTTTTAATTTTAGCGCAGGTCCATGTACTTTACCGATAACAGTATTGGAAGAAGCGCAGCAGGAATTTGTAGAGTATCAAGATTCTGGGATGTCTTTAATAGAAATGAGTCATCGCGGTAAGCATTTTATGGCCGTACACGAAGAGGCTAAATCGTTGGCTTTTAAGTATTTCAATGTCCAGATGAGTTTGAAGTGATGTTTCTTCAAGGTGGTGCGACATTGCAGTTTGCGATGGTTCCAATGAACATTTTGGTAGGCGGGCAACGTGCGGCATATATAAACTCCGGCGCTTGGGGAAAGGGCGCAATAACCGACGGAAAACATTACGGTGATATTTATACGGCGTGGGACGGGGCCGATTGTCAATATTCACGAATGCCTGGCTCTGATGAGATTACGTTAGAAGCAAATACGCGATATTTGCATATTACTAGTAACGAAACGATTGGCGGTGTTCGATTTGCAGAGTGGCCTGAGGTTAATGTGCCTATGATTGGTGATATGTCATCGGATTATATGTCTCGGCCTATTCCTTGGGAGCGTTTTGATCTGGTTTATGGTGGCGCACAGAAGAATCTTGGACCCGCGGGCCTTGCCGTAGTATTCATTAGAAAATCGATTCTGCCTCAACTGAATACAAATATGGCCAGATATCTTCAGTATGCAGTTCATTGTGATAAAGATTCGATGTTCAATACCCCTCCGGTATTTGCTGTATATATGTTGGGTAAAGTTTTACGTTGGATGGATGAGTCCGGCGGTGTGGATGCTATGAGGCAGAATGCTGAAGTTAAATCTAGCATTTTGTATAGCGCTATTGATAATAGTGACGGTTATTTTCGATGCCCAGTCGATCTAGCGTGTCGTTCTCATATGAATGTGGTGTTTAGATTACCTACGGAAGAGCTTGAAGGAAAATTTTTAGCAGAAGCCACTAAAGTAGAGCTACTAAATCTTAAGGGGCATCGAAGTGTTGGTGGAATCCGTGCCAGTATTTATAATGCTATGCCGGAATCTGGTGTTCGTGCGCTTGCGAATTTGATGAGTGAATTTCAAACAGCCAATCCGGTATAAGTTGTTATGGCTGATTTGTTCGCATTCGACGGGTTTGTTGTAAACCCGAAGCGGGCCGGTGACATTGTTGCTCCGGCCTATGATTCAATGTCTGCGGATCAGCGTGCTCGTTATGCAGAATCTCATAAGGATAATTATCTCAATGTGATGCGCACTCGGGACGACTATCCATCAGAACAGCAGATAGAAATAAGTGAGATCTTAAATTCCAATAAGACGAATTTAAATCGTCTTATTGCGGAGGACGGTTTTGTAAAAATCGAGCAGAAATCGTATTTTGTTTACCGACTGATTTTTGAAGATCATCAACAAACTGGTTTGGTAGCCGCATTGCCTGTCGCCGAATTAGATCAAGGCGTTGTGTTGCGGCATGAGCAAACCCGAGCAGATAGGGAGGAATTATTAGTTGAATATCTGGAAGTGGTCGGTGCGAGTTCGAGTCCGGTAGCCTTGGCGTATCGCGCACAACCAGAAATTGATTCGATTCTGGAGGACTTGTGTCAACAATCCCCCTGTTTGGACATCACGTCTTCAGATGGTGTTCGGCAGATACTCTGGCAAGTTAGCGATCCTCAGGTGATAACCCAGTTAGCCGAAATCTATCAGTCTGTTCCGGTTACGTATTTAACTGATGGGCATCATCGAACGGCGTCAGCTTCCCGATATGTCAGAAAACTTATTGATAATAATCAAGCTCCAGAAAAAGATGGTGTGTGGAATCATGTGCTCGTCGCACTCTTTCCGCACGATCAGCTGAGAATCTTGCCATTTCATCGATGCGTGAAATTGTCATCTGACTCCACGAATTTCGAAACACTGTTATCACAAATTAATCAAAACTTTGCTGTGACTCGACTGTCATGTGATCCGAAAAATCCAGACATGCCGGGGCAATCGGGAAGTTTTACTATGGTTTATCGCGATCAGTGTTTTTCGTTAACTTTTTTGAATAAAGACAACGCTGCTTCAGATGGCTCAATACAGCTGGATGTAAATATATTGCAGAAGTATGTTTTGAAGCCCCTATTTGGTATTACTGAGGGTAATTCGAATCCTTATCTCGAATATGTCAGTGGAAGTGCTGGTATTGAAGGTGTTAACGAGGTTATGGAAAAAGGCTTTGAACTGGCTTTTTACTTATATCCGGTATCGATTGAGGAAATTATGAGAGTTTCAGATTTAGGTGATGTTATGCCGCCTAAATCGACTTGTTTCGAACCAAAGGTAAGGTCAGGTCTATTTTTGCAGTTAAACAATGCCTGAGAAATTCTGGATACGAGAGACCGAGGTTGGGTGCGAATTTCTCAGCGTGCGTTTAGATTGCACTCAAGAATAAGCGAGGTCTAAAGCATCATGGCATCAATGTATTTTCGGTGTGTTTAGGTCTGTCCAATCATTTCTTATATTAAACAGCTAGCCGTTGAGGGCAGAGTTTTAGATACTTATGCCTTCCATAGTTTCGTTCATGATAAGTAATGCCTAACTCTTGATAACTAAGGTCTTATCCTAAGTACCTTGAATTTAAAATGTTTTTGCGCTACGTTCCCACCGTGCTATGTTCTTATTCAGAATTGTTGTTTACTTCGTCGTAAATCGTCTTGCTATTGGCGTCTCTGAGTAAGTTTCAGTAAGAGCGAATGATAGATTCGTCCACGCTTTCGTAACGCAAGTGAATTATGGGTCGTTATCGACACTGGTATTTTTTACAATAATAATCTAACTGCGTTTACTCTAAAAAATTATCTTAACTAGGAGAGTCAACTGTGTCTGAGTATAAATCCGATATCGATATTGCCCGCAGCGTTACGCCAAAGGCCATAGCTGAAATTGGCAAAAAATTAAATATTGAATGGGATGATCTGCGCCCGTTTGGTCATGATAAGGCGAAGATCAGTCAAGATCTCGTCAAAAAGTTGTCAAAAACTCCCAAAGGCAAGTTGGTATTGGTCACAGCGATATCACCTACACCTGCAGGGGAAGGTAAAACTACAACATCAGTTGGCCTGTGTGACGGGTTGAATCGTATTGGAAAACAGGCACTTGTTTGTTTACGTGAGCCTAGTCTTGGCCCATGTTTTGGCATGAAAGGGGGCGCTGCAGGTGGAGGCTGGGCTCAAGTTATCCCCATGGAAGATATTAATTTACATTTCACCGGCGATTTTCACGCAATCACATCGGCACATAATTTATTATCGGCTTTAATTGATAATCACATTTATTGGGGTAATTCGCTGGACTTTGATACTCGACGTGTGGCGTGGAGACGTGTTGTTGATATGAATGATCGAGCGCTTCGCCAGATCAATGTCTCGCTCGGCGGTGTCGCTAATGGGTTTCCGCGTGAAGCTGGGTTTGATATTACTGTGGCCTCGGAAGTCATGGCGATCTTTTGTCTTGCCAGTAGTTTGGACGATCTTGAGGAGCGACTCGGTAATATTATTATCGGTCATACGCGCGGGAAAGAACCAATTCGGGCAAGTCAGTTGGAGGCCGCCGGTCCAATGACCGTTCTTCTTAAGGATGCTTTTAGTCCAAATTTGGTCCAGACTTTGGAAGGAAACCCTGCCATCATTCACGGTGGGCCTTTTGCAAATATCGCTCACGGCTGTAATTCTGTGGTGGCTACAAAGACCGGTCTGGGTTTGTCGGACTACGTAGTTACAGAAGCGGGCTTTGGCGCGGATTTAGGTGCTGAAAAGTTCTTCGATATAAAATGTCGTAAGTCCGGCTTAGAGCCTGATGCGGTAGTATTGGTTGCGACAATTAGAGCACTTAAATTCCACGGCGGTGTCGCTAGAGATGATCTGAATCAGGAAAATCTTACGGCTCTGGCCGATGGTTTTGCAAATATTGAACGTCATATTGGAAATTTGAGTAAGTACGGCGTACCGGTAGTCGTAGGTATCAATCGTTTTGTCACCGACACAGATGCAGAATTAGCAAAAGTAATAGAATTCTGTGCAGGGTTGGGTGTTAAAGCAATAGAGTGCACTCACTGGTCGAACGGTGGTGCCGGAACAGAAGAGCTTGCCCAGCATGTGGTTGAGTTGGTTGACGCAGGAACTGCCAACTTTAAGACTCTCTACGAAGACGACATGCCTTTGCTGGATAAGGTTCGCACCATTGCTCAGAGTATTTATGGTGCTGAAGATGTTGCCGCCGATAAAAAGGTTCGCGGGCAATTTGAGACTCTTGAGCAGGGTGGCTTTGGTCATCTACCCGTTTGTATTGCAAAAACGCAGTACAGTTTTTCTACGGATCCGGATCTAAAGGGCGCCCCATCAAATCATATCGTTCCTATTCGTGAAGTTCGATTATCTGCTGGTGCGGGTTTTGTAGTCGTGATTTGTGGGGAGATAATGACCATGCCTGGTTTGCCGCGTGTTCCTGCTGCGACCAAAATTCGACTTGATGATGATGGACTGACTGTAGGTTTGTTCTAGTCTATTTAACGCCCCTCTAGTTTTCAGAGGGTTAAGAAAAGGTCGATATCGCTAAGGTATCGGCCTTTTTTATTGTGCATGAAATGTCTCATTTTGAGCTATTTTCTTTATCTATATGGATTAAGGTTGGTACAAAGTGCGTACTTAGTAGCGCTTTGTCGTTCTACTATAACCACATGTCGCGGTAATGGCAGACCCCAAAGGCCGATCGAATTTAAATCGCAAAACCATAATAAGTGTTCACCTGTGTCGTCTGAAAAGTCGATGCCGACAAGAACTGCCGGTGATATTCACAAGAGAGTAGAAAAATGTCTGAAGAAGAAGTATACGACGACGATGAAGAAATTGATTTGTCCGCTCTGGACAATGACGAACTTGTTGAGCAAATGCATGACGATCTCTACGATGGTTTGCGGGATGAAATAGTCGAAGGAACCAATATATTGTTGGAACGTGGTTGGGGACCAGACAAGGTTCTTGCCGAGGCTCTTGTTGAAGGTATGCGTATTGTCGGAATAGATTTTCGAGATGGAATTCTCTTTGTACCTGAAGTGCTGATGGCGGCAAATGCCATGAAAGGCGGAATGGGTATCTTACGGCCTCTGCTTGTAGAGACTGGGGCTGAAACTATTGGTAAGATGGTGATAGGTACGGTTAAAGGTGATATCCACGATATCGGTAAAAACCTCGTTTCGATGATGATGGAAGGGGCAGGGTTTGAGGTTATTGATCTTGGCATCAACAACCCTGTAGAAAATTACCTTGCTGCCCTTGAGGAACATAAGCCCGAAATTTTGGGCATGTCTGCTTTGTTAACTACTACCATGCCTTATATGAAAGTCGTAATTGATACCCTTGTCGAACAAGGTACCCGAGATGACTATATCGTGATGGTTGGCGGAGCCCCATTAAATGAGGAGTTTGGTCAAGCAATTGGCGCCGATGCGTATTGCCGTGATGCTGCAGTAGCGGTCGAAACGGCGAAGACCTTGGTCGCTGAAAAACGGGCAAGCGCTTAAGCTAGGTTACTACTGTTTGGAGTAATCTTATGTCGACGGGTTCCGTGTACCTGATAGCTTGCGGTGCCTTAGCTCATGAGATTGTCCAACTTAAGACACTTAACAACTGGGAAAACCTGACGGTTCAGTGTTTGCCTGCAGAACTGCATAACCGGCCGGAGAAAATACCCGTGGCGGTTGAACAGAAGATCCTGGAAAATCAGGATCGTTTTGACAAAATTCTCATTGGTTATGCGGATTGTGGAACGGGCGGTATGCTCGATCAATTGGTTGAGAAGTATGGTGTTAGTAGAATTCCAGGGGCGCATTGCTATGAATTCTTTGCAGGATCCAATGTGTTTGAACAACTCGTCGAGCGGGAGTTGGGTAGCTTATATTTGACTGATTATCTTGCCCGAAATTTCATGCGTCTAATTGTCAAAGGTATGGGCATTGAAAAATATCCGGAACTCAAGGATATGTTGTTTGGTAATTATCGAAAAATTGTTTACCTTGCACAATCTGATAAACCCGAGTTTGAGATAGCGGCAAGGGAAGCTGCTGAATATTTAGATCTTGAATTCGAAAAACAAATAACAGGACTCGAACCTTTTGAGTCAGTACTAAGCCCAATGGTGTAAATATGCCTAAGTTAACAACAGTATTTTGGCGCGATATTCCTGCTCAGGTAATTGCCAAGCAAGGTCGCACAAGTGTTAAAACCCCACTTAGTGAAAAATTTCACGAGGCTATCGATCGTGCTGCGATGAGAGCAGGTAAAGGTGGTAGTGATGCCTATCTGGAAGAATGGCGTCGTGATGCAGTAGCCTGCGGCGCTGATATGCAAGCTGCAGTAGACGCAAGAGTAGCAGAGCTTGAGTCTGCATACAGTGTCGATATGCTTAGCGAGATGGTTCGGAATAAAGGCATGAGTCTAACGACTTCGACAGATGGCGAATAACTAATGTATGCAGTGCGTCTATGGTCCGTGCGAAGAGCACGAGCGCTTGAAATAGTTTACCGATATGCTGAGAAACTGTTCTTGATTTTGTATCCCGTATTCAACGCAATCGGATTTGAGCGATGTGAGAAGCCCGTAGCTTTCGTTGAGCGAAATGTTAAAGGGTTTCTGTTCGATTGCCAGATGTGTGGTCAATGCGCTTTGAGTTCAACCGGTATGTCATGCTCCATGAATTGCCCAAAAGAATTGCGTAATGGCCCGTGTGGCGGTGTCCGCGCTAATGGACATTGCGAAGTTAAGCCAGAGATGCGATGTGTCTGGGTTGCCGCTCATAGCGGCAGCCAGCGGATGAAAAATGGCTCTCAAATTCTGAATGTTCAGCATGTGGTTGATAGAAGATTGCTCGGCAGATCTTCGTGGCTTCGCGAGATACAGAACCTTAAGTCACAACAACTCTCAAACAAATAGGCTTATTCATGTATTTCGACGATGAACCTCTTCCTGGTGGTGAATTATCCATCTTGCCAGGGCATTATTCACCAGGTCGTTTTGAACGCGTGCTCCGCTCCGGAGCCTTTGCTGTTACTGCAGAACTAGCGCCACCAGATTCAGCAGATCCTGAAGACGTTTATCTTCGGGCGCGAATTTTTGATGGATATGTCGATGCTATTAACGCTACCGATGGTTCGGGAGCAAACTGTCATATGTCGAGTGTAGGTGTCTGCGCATTACTTACCCGTGTTGGTTACTCAACTATAATGCAGCTTTCATGTCGCGATAGAAATCGCATAGCTATGCAGGGTGACATACTTGGTGCAGCTGCGATGGGGGTGTCAAACTTACTTTGTTTGACAGGGGACGGGGTGCAGGCAGGTGACCAGCCCGGTGCTAAACCAGTATTCGATCTGGATTGCATGAGTTTGTTGAGCACAGCAACAAAAATGCGCGAGGAGTCGGTTTTTCTTAGTGGCCGGAAACTAACCATGCCGCCACGTATATTTCTTGGTGGTGCAGCAAATCCATTTGCGCCGCCCCTAGATTTCAGGGTTGATCGATTAGCCAAAAAAGTTGCTGCTGGAGCGCAATTCGTGCAAACCCAATATTGTTATGACATTCCGCTGCTTGAGCGTTATATGCAGGGAGTACGTGACCAGGGGCTTGATGAAAAGGTATTCATAATTGTTGGTGTCGGCCCATTAGCGTCGGCTCGGGCTGCTAGTTGGATCAGAGATAACGTGCCGGGAGTGCATATACCGGATGCCGTTATTAATCGTCTAAAAGGTGCTGAGAAACAAAAAATGGAAGGTAAAAAATTATGCATAGAATTGATGCAGAAAATTCGTGAAATTAAAGGTGTTCATGGTGTTCACGTTATGGCGTATCGACAAGAAGAATCGGTAGCCGAAATCGTAGATGCATCAGGAGTGCTGGAAGACAGGGTGCCTTGGTACCCTAATCGCAATATAAATGACGACAACATGAGGGTCGCTCAGTGACAGATACGGTAATTAGTTCCGCAACAAAAGAAGTAGTGATTGGTTTTGGCCGACCATTTTGTTTAATTGGGGAACGGATTAATCCCACAGGTCGAAAGCTCTTGGCAGCTGAAATGAAGGCCGGTGACTTTAGTCGAGTTGAGGCCGACGCGCTTGCACAAGTTGCGGCTGGCGCCCACGTCTTAGACGTTAATGCGGGCATCCCGTTGGCCGATGAACCTGCAATACTTGCGCAGGCAATTCAGCTTGTGCAGTCCCTTACCTCCGTGCCGTTGTGTATCGACTCCTCTATTGTTGCAGCTTTAGAAGCAGGTTTATCGGTTTATAAAGGAAAGGCGTTGGTTAACTCTGTGACAGGCGAAGATGACCGTTTGGAAACTGTTCTTCCGTTAGTGAAGAAATACGGTGCTGCGGTTGTGGCTATTTCCAACGACGAAACTGGCATTTCTGAAGATCCTGATGAACGTTTTGCTGTTGCAAAGAAAATTGTGGAGCGAGCAGAGGACTATGGAATACCACGATCGGACGTCGTCGTTGATCCGTTGGTGATGCCGATTGGAGCAATAAATTCTGCGGGTACCCAAGTACTACGTTTAGTTCGCCGACTGCGCGAGGAATTAAAAGTTAATACTACATGTGGAGCATCTAACGTTAGTTTTGGCTTGCCCAATAGAAACGGAATGAATGCCTCTTTTCTCACCATGGCCATTGCGGCAGGTATGACTTCGGCGATTACCAATCCGATGCATGGCGAAGTTGTTCAGGCAATAATGGGTGCGGATGTAATGATGGGTGCAGATCCAGACTGCACTAATTGGATTCGTCGTTATCGTGAACCGCTTCCCGAAGGACAAATGGGAGAGCGTGAACGAAAGGGTGGTGGCGCGCGTCGAAGACGCCGAGGTTAGGTACAATTTTTACTCGAAGTATGTAGAGGAATCGCTAAATGAATGAGCCGGCTGTGATCGAAGAAGCACAGGACGATGTTTTGGTGGTTTTTACGCCATCAGGCAAAAGAGGAAATTTTTCTCAAGGCACAACCGTGCTTGAAGCGGCTCGTAAACTTGGAGTAGATCTGGATTCTGTTTGTGGGGGGCGAGCTATATGTGGTCGCTGCCAGATTAAGCTTAGTGAGGGCAGTTTTGCGAAACATGGTATCGAGTCAAGGTCTGAGCATCTATCGGTACCCACCGAAACTGAGACATCTTTTTTCAAGGCGTTAGGCAAGAATGCTGATCGACGGCTTGCCTGTTCCACTCATATTCGAAGTAATGTAGTTATCGACATACCTGCGGATAGTCAAGTTCACAAGCAAGTTGTACGAAAACGACTAGATGTTCACAATATCGAAGTGGATCCTTCCATACGTCTTTATTTCGTGGAAGTTGCCGAAGCTAATATGCATGACCCATCTGGCGATCTTCAACGACTGATGGAGGCACTGGAGTTTGAATGGGATTTAACAGAACTACAAATCCCGGCAAACTTATTAGCTTTACTTCAGCCTGCACTGCGTAAAGGTAAGTGGCAAGTTACGGTTGCAATTGCCGAGCGTAGTCGCGTACTCGCGGTATGGCCAGGGTTTCATGATCAAGTCTATGGGATGTCCATCGATGTTGGTTCTACTACAATTGCGGCCCATCTGATTGATTTATCTTCTGGAAAGGCACTGGCATCATCCGGGTTAATGAATCCACAAATTCGATTTGGCGAAGATTTAATGAGCCGTGTTTCTTATGTAATGATGAATCCCGGTGGCGAAGTCGAGTTGACACTATCCGTGCGAGCGGCGATTCGCGAGTTGGTTGATGCAACGAGCGAAGAAGCTGATATTGATAAGACCAGCATTATGGAAATGGTATTTGTCGGTAATCCGGTAATGCATCATTTGCTATTGGGCATTAATCCGGTAGAGCTCGGGGGTGCACCTTTTGCACTCGCGACAGATAGTGCTGTACGTACTACGTCTAAAGACATGGAATTGAACGTAAACCCGAATGCAGAGATCTATGTTTTGCCCTGTATTGCTGGACATGTCGGAGCAGATGCCGCGGCGGTCGTGCTGTCCGAAGCACCTTATCAGCGTGATGAGTTGACCTTAATCGTTGATGTTGGCACGAATGCCGAGATAGTCTTAGGTAATCGTAAAAAAATGCTCGCTGCGTCTAGTCCCACTGGACCTGCATTTGAAGGCGCGCAGATTAGTTGTGGTCAGCGAGCTGCACCAGGAGCTATTGAACGGGTTAGAATCGATCGACAAACGTTGCAGCCGAGGTTTCGAGTTATTGGTAGCGAACTATGGTCGGATGATCCGGGGTTTGCAGAATCAATAGAGGAAATAGGAGTCACAGGAGTATGCGGCTCCGGTATCATTGAACTTATTGCAGAGCTGTTCTTAGCAGAAGTTATCACAGCAGACGGCATCATTGATGGAACAAAGTCTTCGATTAGTGAACGAGTATTTTTGAATGGAAAAACTTGGGCTTATCGCTTACATACAGGTAATGTTGATCTAATTTTAGTCCAGAATGATGTGCGCGCTATTCAACTGGCGAAGGCAGCACTTTTTGCGGGCGCTAAATTACTAATGGATAAAATGCATGTGGAGTCTGTCGACAGGATTCGTCTGGCGGGTGCTTTTGGAGCGCATATCGATGTTAAGTATGCAATGGTTCTTGGTATGATCCCCGACTGTACACTTGCCCATGTGACATCTGCTGGAAATGCTGCAGGGTCTGGCGCTACCATAGCGCTACTTGATCAAAAGGCTCGTAGTGAGATTGAGGCAGAAGTTAGACGAATAGAGAAAATTGAAACAGCGATAGAACCATTGTTTCAGCAGCATTTTATCGAAGCGATGGCCTTTCCTCACGCTACCCTAAAGTTTGTGGAATTATCTAAAGAGGTTACGCTACCTGAAAACACGTCGGCCACTGGAGATCATCAGTCGGGTGGTCGTCGACGTCGCCGAAAACGATAAGGGTTATTCTCTGGACGATATGGGCAAAATGGATAACCGTCAGCCTCTGTAGATTGAGACTAAAATAATGAGGTTGCACTAAGAACAGAGTTTTGTTTCAATAACCATACAGAGTTTCGGGTGACGAAAGATTTTGCTTACTATACAGGGGATGTTTGTATGACAATCGAAAAACTAAGGGATGTGTCTTTCTTTCAGGCGTTAGAAGATGATGCTCTTCAATTATTCTTGAATCACGGTACGATTAGAGCATATCCGCGGCATACCGTGGTTATTAATGAGGGCGATGATTCCTGCTCGCTTTATATTGTTTTGGACGGAAAATTAAAAGTCTATCTCAGCGATGAGTCCGGCCGTGAAATTATACTTGGTTTGGAAGGACCCGGCGGGTATATTGGTGAAGTTAGCCTGCTGGATTCGGAACCTAGGTCTGCATCAGTTATGACACTGGAAAAAACCCGCTGTCTGGTTATATCAAAAGACAACTTCCACGAATGTTTGCGCAATTATCCTGATGTCGCGATTGGGGTTATTGGTGGTCTCACTCATCGAATTCGATCACTACTGGGAAATGTTAGGAATCTCGGCCTGAAAAACGTCTATCGTCGGCTCGTTTCTGTTTTGTTGGATATGAGTCAACCCTGCGGAGAGGTTAGTGTGTTAACCGAGAAGTTAACACACCAGGATATTGCCGACATGATCGGCGCATCTCGAGAAATGGTAAGCCGAATCCTCCGCGATTTAATTACAGGCGGCTATATCAGTGTTGAGAACAAATCGATTACCATCCATCGAACACCGCCCGCAGGATGGTGAGTTAATGATCCGATAGGCTAATGGGAAATGAGACGCAGGAATTCAGCTCGTGTGCGGTGATCGCTTCGAAAAGCGCCTAGCATCATTGAGGTTTTCATTACTGAGTTTTGTTTCTGGACGCCTCGCATCATCATACATAGATGTTTAGCTTCAACAATGACCCCAACACCGCGTGGTTGTGTAATCTTCTCTATTGCGCACGCAATCTGACTTGTTAGGTTTTCCTGTATTTGCAGCCTACTGGCGTACATGTCGACGATGCGAGCAATTTTCGATAATCCAATTACATTGCCGGTGGGTAAATATGCAACGTGACACTTGCCAATAAACGGTAGCATGTGGTGCTCGCACATGGAGTAAACTTCAATATCCTGCACAATTACCATCTCGTCGTTGCTCGATTCGAAAATCGCATTGTTAACAACGTCGTCCAAGGTCTGGTTATATCCGCGCGTAAGGAAATCAAGTGCTTTTGCGGCGCGCATTGGCGTGTCTAGTAAGCCATCTCTTGTTGGATCTTCTCCAATATTTTCGATAAGCTGTGTGTAAAGGCTTGCTTGGGTTTTGATATGGTCCATCTTTCTTAGTTTTACGTTTTAAAACCCCGAGCATAAACAATTTGTTCCCTTCAGGTAAGGAAAAAATGCAATACAACGGAAATTTAAGAAAAATGCAGGTAACCCATACGAACCCAGTTTCGTATTCTCTGCGAGTCGATGAGCATAATATTGACTTAAACTCTCATGTAGGCAAACCAATATGTATTTTATTTAATGGGCTGATAAATTGTGTTGAGTGCGGTCGGCGGACAAACAAAAGTTTTAATCAGGGTTATTGTTATCCCTGTTTCAAATCCAAAGCATCTTGCGATAAATGTATTATGAGTCCGGAACTTTGCCATTATGATCAAGGAACCTGCCGCGAACCAGAATGGGGTGAGTCAAATTGTATGACGTCCCATATTGTTTATCTTGCCAATTCTTCAGGGATTAAGGTGGGAATTACCCGGGAAACACAGGTTCCTATTCGCTGGATGGATCAGGGCGCGGTGCAAGCATTACCGGTTTTACGTGTGCGTACCCGATTTGATTCAGGGAAGGTGGAGAAGTTGATGAAAGCACACATGAGTGATCGAACGAACTGGCGTAAAATGCTAAAGAACGAGGTTGAAGACATTGACCTTGCAGCGTTCTGGAAAGACTTCTGTCAGCGTGAATCATTTGATTCTGAGCACCTTGCGCAGGAGCATGGAATTTCGGATGTTGAGTTTCTTGATGGTTCTGATAATTTAGTCTTCGATTATCCGGTGGAAATTTATCCCGAAAAGGTTAAATCTTTAAATCCAGAGAAAACCCCAGAAATTTCCGGTGTGCTTCAGGGTATAAAAGGACAATATTTAATATTAGATATCGGTGTAATTAATTTGCGCAAATTTGGAGGTTATCACGTTGAGGTTATACTTGGTTGATGTTAATTTTTTCGCTATGGGTATCGTAGGCTTTTGCGCAGCGTTGCCATTCACCACTCCACTTGTTTATACGTTGTAATGCTGGAAGAAGTTGATTGCTAAATTCAGTGCTGCTTTCCCGGGGAAGCAGTGATGGAAGGTGGTCAATTGCAGTTATGTCGAGTGGGTTTCCGTTTTCAACAAGACGTATTGTAGGTTCGGTGAATGTAGTGGCCTGGTTGTAGATTGGTAGGGGATTTCCGCTACTATCTGGATCACAGCTTATGTCCGAGATTACTGATAATGTTCTTGTCTTGGATTTGATAAGTTCCCGTGTTAAAAATGGCGGAATGGGGGAGCCTAAAAGAACCGTATTAATTAGTATGTCAAAATTCAGTAGTTGTTTAAATGGGGCGCCTTGTTGTGTTTCTGCGATGTCCCATTTAACAACCGGAATATCGAATTCTTCTAACAATACTGATGCTCCCTGCCCACAACGACCTAATGCACCAATAACGATGGTTTTTGGTGCATTGCTAGCTTCTAATTTTTTAAATCCTGAGGTTAGTTCGTCGATTAAGTGCTCTTTACTAGAGTAGGGGGTTTGTGGTTGCAAGATGAATTTTTGCCCTTCAATTTGTCGACCTAGCCAAATTTTTAATGCAATAGCGGTTCCGGCGTAGCCTGCCCAATATCCGAATGCAGCGAGACGGCGACCGTTCTCATTCGTCAGATATTCTAGATCAAGTAACGTTCCACCATGACGCTTGAATCTGCCTATAATATGCTCCCAACCAGCTTGCTGTTTGTATGCGTGTCCAAAGTAGATGTGTTGGTGCTTCAATGGCCGAGTATCATCCGGAAGTTCTTTGATGCCCAGAATAACAGTATCCTTATTTGCTGAATGCCAAGAGTTTTGGTTTGCGAGCATACAACCGACATCACTATATTCCTTATCCTGAAATATTCTCTGGTTAGAGCGTTCGACTACAACACGGTAGCCATCGCTAAGTAAGACTGCTGCATCGTTAGGTGTAAGCGGTGAGCGATATTCGTTTTCTTTTAGTTCGGCTCGTAGCCAAATGGTCATACTCATTTAGAATCCTAGTTGGCTATACGCCCAATTGTTGTGACTGTTCTACGCCGCAAATTATGAAACTTCAGTTGTCCAGATGGTGTGCCTAGATAACCATCTACACCAAAAAGAGAGTCAGTTAGGATATCTTGCGGTGAAAAGTTTTCGTTATCATATCGTGGATCTGGCCCGCCGTGTGTATGATAGCTGGCGGATTCTGCGGTTCCTCGTGGAATCACGCTGCTCGGATTTCCAATATCGACGCTATCGACATTCCCAGGGACGGGCTCTGTATATCCAAAGGTACCGTCACCATTGCGGTAGACCCAGCCACCATGTTCTCTATTCTGACGCACCGAAACTAGATTAATCCCGTTTAGCGCGGCAAACCCGGCGTCGCGTTGACGCGGTAAGCGAATTCGATTGTCTAACTCATCGTCTCCGGAGCTGCTAGCTATAGCGACACCAATAACTAAGCCGGCTACCACTGCAGTTCTACCGTGGCTTTTTTTCTTCGCTT
This sequence comes from uncultured Gammaproteobacteria bacterium, assembly GCA_905478855.1. Lineage (GTDB taxonomy): Bacteria > Pseudomonadota > Gammaproteobacteria > Arenicellales > CAJQKF01 > CAJQKF01. Next base: position 2,149 of record CAJQKF010000007.1, on the reverse strand, counting down.
GTGATTCTTGTGGAATTTCAGCCTCAGGTGATGAGCTGTCGGTGGCACTTAGCATAATATGCTGCTTTCCGAGTTCGCCACCAAATCTAAACATAATTCTGTTTTCGTTGTTGGCGAGATAAAGAGGGTTGCGTCCAGATTGAAAGCTAAAATCGTACCAGCGATTCGTGCTGTCCCTGCGCCATGCGAATGAGCGATAGCGTGCCCCGGACTCGTGATGAATTTCCTGGAAATTGGTATTACCTAATTTCCCATTTCGGGTGAAAACGTAACCGTTAGTGGTGGGGTCATTTTGTCGATACGCTACCATTGCTCCAGCGGAAAAATTCTGATGACTTATTCCACCATACCAGGCGCTTCTTTGGTCAAGATCACCAGATACAAGTTCATTATATCCAAACTGAATTCGTGTGTTTGGTGAAGTCGAGAATTCTGAGCTTATTCCTTGATAACGATAATCATAAAAGGTGCCACCATGGAAAAAGTACGGGTCCAGATCAAGTGAGCCTTGATTTAGTTGATTATAACCTTCACCATTTCCCCTAAAGTACATGAAGCCCGATTTAGCCGTACCAAATTGCATGGTAATTTGTGCGTCATTCTCTCCATAGCTTGACGAAAATCGTAGCTCGTTTCCAGCAACTGGTTGCGCGTAATTCAGTTTAACAATGTCGCGTGCGTATGCATGATTAGCCGACAGAACCGGCGCATAGCGTTCAATCTGAACTAATGTAGAGGAACTGAAGGCTACGCCACTGCTAAGAACAAAAAAACAGAGGGTAGAGCATATGTTTCGGGTGTGAATAATTTTCATATATTGATCTGCTTTATAAAGTTAGTTCGTAGAGGAGTCGACTACATTGATACACTGTACCAAAATAGTTAAATGATGGGCATCCCAATACGCTCCCATCGGACGTGCCAGTTACGATCAAAGGACAGAAAAATCTGTAAAGGTGTCGCAAAAACATTTTCTACTGGAATACTCCCTGTTACCCGGGAATCATTTGATTGATTCCTATTGTCTCCCATAACAAAGAACGAACCCTTGGGAACAAGGTACTCCTTTCGCGCGTTGGATCGTTTTTGCCATATTGTTGTGTAATGTTTTTCAACGCCCTTTTCGATAATTTGAATATGCCCGTTTTTCAGTAAAGTTTCCTCTTGGGTTAAACTTTCCCCATTTCTATAAACGTGATTACCGTTAATAAGTATGGTGTCACCGGGTTTTCCTATAACGCGCTTGATCAAAATCATTTCAGGCTTAACAGGATTGGTAAACAAAACAACGTCGCCATGATTTATAGGGTTTGCGCAATTTTCACAGTGCGATCGCCTTTTGGCAAAGATTAGATCTCTATTTACAAGTGTGGGTAGCATACTTTGGGAGGGGATTCGAAACCGATCCACGACGTGGGAGCGCACATAAGCTTGCCATATGAGTCCGTCAATAGCACCGAACCAAGTAAGATAGCCGATTACGATAAATAAACAATAAACAAAAGGTTTTTGCCACGGTTTGGTTGCCTGATTTCTGTTTTTCAAGGCATAGACCATTGCATCGAAAACTCCATATATCCAAAGGAAAATAAAGGCAACGAGCGCTGCGAAAAAAAGAAATTTGAATGCTATTTGCGGTGCAAACAAGGATACGAGAGAGTTTAGACACAAAGTGGAAAAACAAAAGGCAATCAATAAAACTACCGATTTTAGCCTTTCTCCATTTTGTAATTGGCCGAGACCGGGCAGGATCATGCTGGAAAATCCTTTAAAAAGAATGTCAATGGTGGTTGAGAGAATGCGGAGCATAAGTCGGAACGATTAAAAAGATGTCGAAATAGATAGCGTAAAGGTGCATGCTATCATTGCCTATTGCTTTGCGCTATTAACGCGTTATTGTTTAGTTCATCAATATGGTTGAAGTATATTATGTCGTCGTCTGTGTTGGGTGTGTAGTTCAGTCGACCGGTCCGCTCAGAGCCTATTTTACGGATACGGTAACGCGACGAAATTATGATGCATTAAGGTGTAGAAGTTTCGATCTAATCTGACACATTGCAATGATTAGAGGTTGCAAAGAAGAGAGTTACCCGTTTTGATGTAATTGCTTACATCACACAAAACGTTAAAGGTAACTCTCATGATTCAT